>NZ_JADYXM010000014.1:0-96357 GCF_015864305.1 Pseudoalteromonas sp. NZS71_1
GTGTGCAAATATGCGAAAGCTCATTCATATATGTTTTGGCGTAATAAAAAACCAAGAAGCGTTTAAGCTCCAAGAAAGTTAAATACGGCCTTGAAGCTTAAAATGAGAGATGGTATCTACAAAACAGGCGTAAATTTATACTCCGGCGGTAAACGTAGAGCTTGCTCACGTGAAAAGCACAGCTTTTAATTACTTAAATAAAACTCTATTCACAAAGAGAAGCGAATGAGGAGTAAATAAGTAAACATAAAAACAATAATTTTTTAGATCTATCACTGCCTCTAAAAGCGCAGCGCCTCTAAACCTCTTTGTGAGTAAGTCACTTTTACGGGCTTTGCCCGTCACGCAAGCAAGCTTCGCGTCTACAAAGTAAAACTCATATCGACACTTTGGCGGTAGACGTCGAGCTTGCTCACGTGAAAAGCGCAGCTTTTAATTACTTAAATAAAACTCTATTCACAAAGAGAAGCGAATGAGGAGTAAATGAGAAGACATAAAAACAATAGTTTTTTAGATCTATTACTTCCTCTAAAAGCGCAGCGCCTCATAACCTCTTTGTGAATAAATCTTACGGGCTTTTCCCGTCACGCAAGCAAGCTTCGCGTCTACAAAGTAAAACTGATATCTACACTTTGACGTAGAGCTTGCTCACGTGAAAAGCACAGCTTTTAATTACTTAAATAAAACTCTATTCACAAAGAGAAGCGAATGAGAAATAAATAAGTAAACATAAAAGCAACAACCGTTTTAGACTTATTACTTCCTCTAAAAGCGCAGCGCCTCTAAACCTCTTTGTGAATAAATCACTTTACGGGCTTTGCCCGTCACGCAAGCAAGCTTCGCGTCTACAGCGTTACTTTTTATGCAGTGCTTCAATGCGTGCTAGTAAACTTGAGGTGTCGTATCTGCCGCCGCCGAGTGCTTGTACATCGGCGTAGTATTGATCGACCGTTGCGGTCATTGGTAAAGTAGCGCCATTGTTTTTAGCTTCATCGAGTGCAATGCCTAAATCTTTACGCATCCAATCTACGGCAAAGCCAAATTCGTACTCACCCGCCCACATTGTTTTGTAGCGGTTTTCCATTTGCCACGAACCGGCTGCGCCTTTAGATATTGTTTCTATAACTTTTTCACCATCAAGCCCAGCTTGTTTGGCAAAATGTAAGCCTTCGGCTAAACCTTGCACTGCGCCAGCGATACAAATTTGATTAACCATTTTACAAAGTTGTCCCGAGCCAACGCCGCCTAACAGTTGGCTAAAACGGCTAAACGCCGCCATAACTGGCTGCACTTTAGCAAATACAGCTTCACTACCACCCGCCATAACTGTTAATACGCCGTTTTCGGCGCCCGCTTGTCCACCCGATACAGGCGCATCTATAAAGTCGATATTTTGCAGAGCCGCTTTTGCAGCCACTTCGCGTGCTACTTCAGCAGAGGTTGTGGTGTGATCAACCAAAACAGTGTGCGGTAACATGCCCGCTAACACGCCCTCGTTGCCATACACTACTGAGCGTAAATCATCATCGTTACCAACACACATAAATACGATGTCGGCATTACTGGCAGCTTCGCGCGGGGTTGATGCAAGGCTTCCTGAATGTTCTGCAGTCCACGTTTGTGCTTTAGCTTGCGTGCGGTTATAAACGCATACGCTGTGCCCTGCTTTTGCTAAATGCCCCGCCATTGGGTAACCCATTACGCCTAAACCTATAAATGCGACTTTCATTGACATAAAAATGACCTATTTAACTGATAACTTAGAAACTAGACCTCGATTATGTCAACCGGTCGATAAAAAAGCGAATGAAAGTCTTTATAAAATTTCCTTAGCGGGAAAGGTAAGTAGGTAACCTATGGACAGTATTTATCAATTTAATGCACCACTTTTTAACAGCGAAAATTTTTCTCTTAGCCAATTACAGGGCAAAACCGTCCTTATTGTTAATACAGCGAGTAAGTGTAATTTTTCGGTGCAATTAAACGCACTCGAAAAGCTCTATCAGCAATACAAAGGCAATGGTTTTACTGTGCTTGCGTTTCCGTGTAACCAGTTTGGCCAAAATGAGCCGCTTGATAATTTAGCCATAAAAGACTTTTACCAAGATCAATTTAATATCTCGTTTGAGGTATTTGGCAAGGTAATGGTAAATGGGCCAGAAACACACCCGTTGTTTAATTATTTAAAATCGCATACGCGGGGTATTTCGCAAAATCGTGCTATTAAGTGGAATTTCACTAAGTTTTTAATTAATTCACAAGGGCAACTTGTTGCACGTTATGCACCGCGAACTAAGCCCGAAACACTTATACAAGTAATAGAAAGCAACCTACAGCAAGCCGCAAAGTTAAACGCTGCTAAAGGTGGTAAAAAAGTATCGTCAAAAATACCTTTGTTTACCCCAAGTAAGGCTCCGCTTAAGGCTTAATTTAAATCAATAAAATGCGTTTTACTTAGGCGCTTACTTGTAAAGTAGTTTAATGTATTAAAGGTTAACTACCCTACAAATACTTAAGCGTCGAGGCTATTACCATGAACATTGCTTTTTTTAGTACTCAAAAGTACGAACTGCCTTTTTTTGAACAAAGTACACGCGATCATCGTGATATAAAAATAACGTATTTTGAGCAAGCCCTGAGCGAACAAACGGCTATTTTAGCAAACGGGTTTGATGCCATATGCGTATTTGTAAACGACACCGTAAACACCACGGTTATTGAACAACTGGCAAGCCAAGGCATAAATACTATTTTGCTGCGTTGTGCAGGATTTAATAACGTTGATTTAACTGCAGCAAAAGCACATAACTTAAAGGTATTACGCGTCCCAGCATACAGCCCAGAAGCAGTAGCCGAGCATTGTATTGCACTTATGCTAACGCTTAGCCGTAAAACCCATAAAGCGTATAACCGCGTACGCGAAGACAATTTTGATTTAAACGGATTACTAGGCTTTAACTTGCACAATAAAACCGTGGGTATTGTAGGTTGCGGTAAAATTGGCCTTGCGCTGTGCAACATTTTAAATGGCTTTGGCGCTAAAGTATTAGTGTGCGACCCTTATGCAAAACCAGGTAATTATACAATTACCGATATAGACACCTTACTTAGCCAAAGCGATGTGATCTCTTTACATTGCCCACTGAACGAGCAAACTCATCATTTAATAAATGATAAGGCATTTAGCAAAATGAAAACCGGCGTTATGCTCATTAACACTTCTCGCGGTGCATTGCTTGATAGTAACGCGTGTATTAGCGCGCTTAAAACTAAAAAGCTAGGTTACCTGGGGCTTGACGTTTACGAGCAAGAATCGGAGCTCTTTTTTAAAAACCACAGCGACGAAATAAATCAAGACGATATATTCTCGCGCTTAGTGAGCTTTAAAAATGTTTTAGTAACAGGCCATCAGGGCTTTTTTACCCAAGAAGCACTTACCGAAATAGCAAACACAACCCTATTTAACGCACTTGAAGTAAGTGAAGGTAGGCCTCTAACTAATGAGGTTTTATAAAGACATAAGCTATACCTAAATTTCAGGCACAAAAAAAGCGAATAAGGTGAGCCCTATTCGCTTTTTTTGTTTAAAAATTCACTTTAAATAGAGCTTAACCAAACGCAACATTTGCAAATACCAAGGTCATTAATATTGGGCAAACAAAACGAATATACTGAGCAAACCAGTAATGTACGCCGGTTGTTGCTTGGTGTAATTTATTACCACGCTGCCACATCCACCCTACTGTAATAAAGTAAAACAAGCCCATAAGCGGTAATTGGTATTGGGTAAATAGCATAATTACCAAACCAAATAACCAATCAAAATTTAGTATAATCGCGCTTGCACACACAAGAACAACGGCGCTTACCGCCCATGTTGCTTTGGTGCGGCTAACCTTGTGGTTTTCGACTAAAAACGCTACCGGAATTTCAGTAGTCGATATAGTTGACGTAACCGATGCGATAGACATTAATACAAAAAATAATAAACCAACTAATAAGCCAATTTCGCCCATGGTGCTAAATAGCTCAGGTAAAATAGCAAAAATAAGCTGCCCTTCCCCAATCAGTTTACCACCACTAAATACTTCAACACCGTTGTGCTGCGCCACATAAATAGCAGGAATAATAAGTAACCCCGCTAAAAAAGCAACGCCAGTATCAAGTAGTGCAACACCGGCTGTGAGCTTTGGTAAATTAGCATCTGGCTGTAAATACGAGCCGTAAATCATCATACAGCCCACACCTAAAGAGAGCGAAAAGAACGCTTGCCCCATTGCAGCAATAATTAAATTAGGGTCGAGTATTTGGCTAAAATCAGGAATTAAATACGCAGCAAAACCTTCGCTTGCGCCATCGAGTGTTGCAATGTAGGCAATTAAACCAACAAGCAGCACAAGTAACAGTGGCATTAAACGGCGCGACCAGGTTTCGATTCCCGATTTAACACCTTTTAAAATAATACTGGCAGTTAAAATAAGCATAAGCGGCGTAAATACAAAATTACGCAGCACTGAGTCGCTATGTAAAAACTCGCTTGCGCCTGTAAACCCAAAAAAGGTTGTTATAGGTTCAATAGCGTACGAGAGCATCCACCCTGCTACTATTGAGTAAAAACTTAGCATAACAACTGCGCCCGCAAGGCCTATATAACCTGCCGCAGCACCAACCTTACGGTTAGTTTTTTGCCATGCATCGCCCAATGCTTTTACAGGATTAGCTTGTGCTTTGTGACCTAAATAAAGTTCGGTATACAGCGCAGGAAGCGCAAGTAAAAATATAACAATAAAGTAAACCAGTAAAAATGCACCGCCACCATGGTTGGCCGCTTGCGTAGGAAAACCCCAAATATTACCTAAACCCACTGCTGCGCCAGCAGCGGCTAAAACAAAACCAAGTCGGCTTTGAAACCCATCACGCACTTGTGCCATACATCTACAAATCTGTTATTATTTTGATTATTGTGAATTAAACCATATTTCATGCCAGCTGAGTAATAAAATTGTACCCAGCCTTTGTTAGTGGCGTTAACCGCTCACAATATCAGCGACTTCTTTTGCTTTAGGGCTTTTATGACTGAACACTATTTTAAAAACGCCTTGAGTATTACTTCAACTCAATTGGCAAATTTGTCTTTAGCGAGTAACAGTATTTTATTATTTAATGCTAAAACACTTGAGCTTAGTGACTTTAATTTGCCCGATTGCTTAAGCCCATTTGAGTTAACTATTATAAACCGCCGTAAAAGTCCGCAAGCTAAGCAAGAGTATTTAGCGACGCGGTTATTGTTAAAACACCTTATTAAAATAGCGCAGCCGCAATATGCGCACGTAGCGCTTAATAAAATGAGTACAGAATTTGACGAAGCAAGCTCAAAGCTGCAAATACATGTGAGTGGTGATGTTATAAATACCTGTATTTCACACTCGCATGGTTTAGTTGGGGTTGCGCTAAATCTTGATAAAAGTGAGTTTGGTTTTGATATTGAAAAAGTAAGCCTAAAGCGCCCGTTTGAAAAGCTCGCTAAGCATTTTTATCATAATGATGAAATTACACTTATTACCGAGCCCACTAATACCCAAGCCCAAGCAGATACGTTTTTTAGAATTTGGACATTAAAAGAGTCACTTGCTAAAGCCACCAGCCGCCCTATTGCAAAATTACTTAGCCCCAATGTGTTTGACGAATTACATAGTGCAAAGCTGAGTGCTTGCAGTAATCGCGTTACTGTAGCTGATAGCAGTGACAGCAATGTTTGTTTTGATGTGAGTGTGGTGCATAAAAAAAGCATCGACTGGCGATGCTTTTTATTAACCGACTTTGTTAAGTGATTTTGTTAAGTAACTTTATTAACTGATTTTACTAGGTAACTTTAATAAATCACTTTCCTGAATAGCCGCTTCTTAATAGTAAAATTATTTACGCAGCAAAATCGTTTTCTAATAAACGGCTATGAATAGACTGTACTACGTTATCTGACTCAGTTTGCTCTACTAAAAAGCACAGGTTGTGCTTACTAGCACCGTGACAAATTAATCGAATGTTAAAGTCTTTTAGTACACTCATTAAGTTCATTTCGTGTTGGCGTAATTGAATCTCAGAGCCAATAAGTGCCACCAGTGTTAGGTTGTTTTCTACCGAAACATGGCAAAACTCTGCAAGCTTATCTAGGCATTCTTGATCAAGCTCTGGGCGCGATGCGTTTTGCGCGTTATCAAGGGTTATAGCTACGCTGATTTCTGATGTAGTTACCAAATCTACCGATATATTGTATTCACTTAATAGTGTAAATACGCGTGCTAAAAAGCCGCTTGCTAGTAGCATTTCTGGGCTTTTAAGCGTAAGCAATATTTGGTTTTTACGTTGTGTTACTGCGCGTATACCTGGTTGCTGCGATTTTTCGCGCTCAATCCATGTACCGCCACGCTCAGGCTCTCGGCTAGAACCTACAAACACATTAATGTGGCTACGGCTCGCTGGTAAAATAGTCGCTGGGTGCAATACTTTTGCGCCAAAGGTTGCCATTTCGGCGGCTTCGTCAAAACTTAAACGTGCAATAGGCGTCGCTTTTGAGCACAAACGCGGGTCGGTGCTAAAAATACCTACTACGTCGGTCCAAATATGCACGCTTTTAGCGTTGATTGCTTCAGCTAATAATGCAGCGCTGTAGTCTGAACCACCACGTCCAAGCGTTGTTGTTTGGCCGTATTCGTCACTGCCAATAAAGCCCTGAGTCACAATTACTTGAGCGTCTAATAACGGGATTAAATGTTCTTTAGCAGCTTGAGCTGTGGCTGCAACATTAGGCGTTGCTTTACCAAATTGGCTGTCGGTTTTAAGCACCTTGCGCACATCAAAGCGATCGGCATTTAAACCTTGTAAACGCAGCACCTGAGCAAATAAATACGACGACAAACGCTCACCAAAGCTAAGTAGCTCGTCGTGTTGCTGATCGGTTGTTAGTGACTCTTGAGCCAATGTTTGAAATGCTTTTAGGGTTTCGTTAAAGCCAATCGCTAAATCGGCATCTAGCGATAACTCATCTAAAATAGTTTGTTGAATAGCAAGCACGCCGTTTATGTGCTCTTGGCGCTCACTTGAGGTAATGCTTGATTTACACAGTGCAACTAAATGATTAGTTACGCCAGCACTAGCGCTCACGGCAACAATACGTACGCTTTTATCTGCAACAATAATTTCGCTACAGCGACTCATCGCTTCAAAGTTTGCAACACTTGTTCCGCCAAATTTGGCAACGATGTAATCTGATTTTGCGCTTAACTCTGTTTGAGGCACTGTTTGTGGCGCTGATTGGGTAGTCATTTAGTCTCCTTTCGCGATATCCAAATCGCAATAAAACAAGAAGAACTTGGCAAAGGAATGCTTGAAGATAAGTCCACTGCCAGAAGCTCTCCACCTATATTGGTGACAGTTTTGAGGATTCAGCCCCATAAACCGAAAAATAATGACGACGTACCATTATTTTCCTCGGCGAGTACTTCCCTCCTTAATGATCATCGGCTTTCGTCGCCTAACATTAAGTACCTAAGTATCGCACCTCTTCTGAATGCTTTATTAACCAGTGGCTAATAAAACAAAACCCCACTAAGTAGCGGGGCTTTGAAAGTTATCGTTTAGACGTCTAGCTGTCAAGCATTTAATAATTTATGAGTTAAATAAAACTGCCCATGTAATACGAGCCCGCATATCCAACCGTGTAGCAAATTAATAAATGCAGCGATAAACGCAAGTAGCTCATAAAGGTAAGCGCTTTAACTTTGCTCATGGCAATAATGCCCGCAGCCGACCCAATGATAAGCATTGAACCGCCCACGCCCGTTGCATAAGTAAACGACAACCAGTGTTGTTGGCTCATTACTATATCGGCTTTTAATAAAGCAGCAGTAAGCGGTACGTTATCGACCCCTGCTGATAATATGCCCATTAAGTAGTTTGCGTATTCAGGTGCCATTACCGTATATAGGTCGGTAAATTTACTCAACATACCAATTTCTTTAAGTGCGCCAACAAGTAAAAGTACACCTACAAAAAACAATAATGTGTCGTATTCTATATCGCGAACAAAATCGATTATGTCTTTGTTAATGTCTTTTTTGCGCATTAAAAATTGCGCTACTAAAAACATCACTGATAAGCCAAACAAGAAGGTTAATAAAGGCGGTACGCTGTAAACTACACTCAGCATAAGTGTGCTCACTACGGTAGATAAAAATATAACGGCGATGGTAATGTCGGTTTTTTCAATGCGGGTTTTACCTGCACCAGCAAACTCAACACGCCCTTTCATACCTATAGACAGTAACGCAGCTAGCAGCATAACGCTTGCAAGAGCTGGCGCTATAAGTAGTAATAAATGAGCAATGGTTACTTTGCCATCTAAAAATATCATCAGTGTGGTTACGTCACCTGTTATTAGCGATACCCCACCTGAGTTAACACCAAATACAATAAGCGTGGCGTATTTAATGAGCTTTTTAGGTTCAAGTTTTAACGACATCACAACCGCAAGCGATATAAGCGTAGCTGTTACATTGTCTGAAATCGACGAAAACAAAAATGCAAAACCACCCACCAAAAACATGAGCTTTTTTTCGCTAATACTTTTTGGCATAACACGGTGCACAATATTTTCTATAAACCCCTTTGAATTTAAATACGCTACAAAGGTCATTGCAGCCATTAAAAATAGCCATAGAGAGGCAATTTCTAAAATATTTTCGTTTAAAAGGTGTTGAATCGTATCGGGGCTTTGCCCGTGTAGGGGGTATATAAAAAGAAGAATCCAGCAAAGCGTACCAAAAAACAGCGTGGTTTTAGCTTTATTAACATGGATTATATCTTCTATAACGATCAGTAAAAATGCAATCGCTATCAGGGTTAGAATAATCGAGGAAACCATGGTAGTTAAACAACCTTTGATATAGTTTTAAAGAACACACAAATAACATTCCATTTCATGTGCCTATTTTCGGCGCGAATTTTAGCACTGCCTCTATGCAAAAACTATTATTAAATGGTCTTAAAAACGAATACTATATACAGACAAGGTTAATTAAAAATACGTAATAATGAGTCTTCTAAAAGAACTCAATAATAAAATACTAGGATGTTGTAACCTCTTATGATCCCAGCTAAAAAGCTGCTAAACACCATAACCGAACATTGGGGTGTATTAGCGCTATTATTTAAACGTTTTAAAATGGCTGACTTTAGCCTAAAAGACGTACAAAACGCGATTAAGCAAAAGCAGCCTACGTGGTCAAACGAACGCATTTATAAAGAAACAAATCGCTTGTTAAACCAAGATATTTTAATTCCACTGGCTAAATCTTCTCAGCTTGAAATAAATCGTGCCATTGCCGATTTTGCTACGTTTTTACTGCAAGAAGAGCATTTAGGCTTAGCGCAAGAAATTAGCGTATTAGTCGACGACCTCGCACGTTTAGGTAACCGCCTAGATAACGCTGGCGAAATAGAAGACTTTGACGATTTACGCCGCTACAGCCGCATTATGGATGATCGGGTGCGTAAAATAATGAAGCTATACGCACACAACGAAAACGCTATTTTAAATATTGTTGAACAAGCTAAATCTAATAATGCGGTGCAATCGCTGCAAAAGCGTTACAAAGCAGTAATAGAAGCGTTTGACGAATACATAGAGCCAATGCTTGAAATGGTTGATATTCGCGGTGAATTTCATGCATGTTTTACCCTCATTGAAGAGCAAATAAGTAAGCAAATACTGCACATTGAGCGCTCAGGTAAAGCGTATACCGACAAACGCATGCTGGAGCAATTACGTACCCGTATACTCGAAATGCATTTAGTGGGTAGAGAAAGCTTACGTAAAAGTGCCGATATGCTTATGCCGCTGCGCGAAGAGCTACGCCGTAATAACTTAATTACTCGCCAAGCAGCTAAAGTACTTGGGCTTGTACGTAAAAATGGCGTAGACAATATGCTAAGCGCTGTGCAGCCACATTTTGTGAGCGACGCGCAGCGATATTCACTTGGTCAGCAACGTCATATTGTGGCTTACATGGCAAGCTTGGTTGAATTTGAACACGAAGAATACCAATTGCCAGATCAACAAGACGTGCCTGCATTTGTTACGCCTAATATTCCTGACTACAACGATGTTAAAACCAGCTTTGCTAAGCGCTTTAATAAAAAACGCAAAAAGGCTCAGCCCTTGCTGCAATTTTTAGACGAAAGCTACCCAAATCTCGATGCCGACGAAATGCTATTTTTGTATCAAAAATTAGTCAGCGACAGCGATATTAAAATAATTCAAAGTGATGAAAAAGCCCGCGTAAAAATTGCCGGTCAGCACTTTTCTTTATATCCATTTAATTCAGAGCCTCAGCCAGATTCAAAGGCAGGTAAATAAATCATGACACACATAAACTTAGACGAGCTAACCCACCTACAAGCCATTAATAAAAAATTAGTAGCGGGTTATCACATTTGCGAGCAAGACAACGTAATGTGGCAAGAGCTTGACCAACACATAGAAGACTACACCGCCCTATTTACCGCTTTAGGTAACGATTTAAAACGCGACAGCCGTGGCTTTTATTATTTTGGTAGCGACGAAAGCACACCCAATATGGGCAAAATATCTCGCGCTATCGCGCTCACTATTTACATTTTAATTGAGCACTACGCCAATACGGGTAAAGACCCAATGCGCGCATTGTTTGACGACGTAAACGATTTAGAGCTTATGCAAACGCTGGTGCAAATTAACAAACATTTGTTTGATCAGCTTGAGATATTTTCGGGATCTGATTTGCGCAAAGACGTTTACCTGCGCATGGTGCGCTTAGGTTTAGCCCGTGAAGTAGAAGGCGGCTTTATGCTACAAGCGCCAATTCACCGCTACATAGATGCACTCATGGAAGTAAACGAAGAAACCTATATTACAGAGGACGAGGAATGAAAAATCTATACGGACTAAGTAAACTCGCCCTACTTAACACCGCAGGCTATGCAAAATGTGTGATCCCGCTTGATAAAAGCAGCTCTATTTGCGCGCCAAATAACACAGGTAAAAGCTCGGTTATTAACGCCCTGCAGTTTCCACTTATTAACGATTTACGCTTAACAGAATGGGACGGACACGATTTAGATGAAACCCGTAAGTTTTATTTTTCATCCGATCAGTCGTACATTTTACTAGAAGCTAACTTGCCTCATGGCTCGGTAGTAATAGGCGTTGCGGGACTTGGTAAAATTGCCGGTTACGCGCATCAGTACTTTTGTTATCAAGGAAAGCTTGATTTAGAGCAGTACACGCAAGGTAAAACTATTATTAAATTTACCAAGCTGTTCAACCATTTAAAATCGCTTAATTACAATCCTATTGAGCTTAAAGCACAAGAGCTCAACGCGCTACTTACTGGCGGCGCAACGCCTTTTGACGGCGACATTAACCTAAAAATGATCCCGCTTAATAATGTGCAAGACTCTTCTATTTATAAAGAAATATTTAGACGTATTCTTAACTTACACAAATTAGGCGCAAGCGACGTAAAACGCTTTATGCTACGCGTGTTTGAACGCCATATGTCGAACTCTAAGGTCGATTTTTATGAAGTATGGCGTCGCTCGTTTGATAAAGTAAATCGCTCAAAACGCGAATTAAAAGCCCTTGAGTCAATGCAAGAGCCAATAGCCGCGCTTGAATCAATGCTTGAAAACCAAACCGTGCTTAAAGGTAAATTAGCCGCGTATGCGCCTAAAATTGACCAAGCACTGATTGATTTTGATACCTATCAAGAATCGCAACTTAATGAGCTGGGTATAGCGCTTGAAGATATAGAGCACGAAAAACACGAGTTTGAGCAAAAGCAAAGCCTATACGTACAGCAATCGCGTGATATAGAGCGCAGACAAACTCAAATTGAGCAGTGGTTTTTAGATTACGATGCGCTTAAAAGCGAATTTGAACTGGTAAATAAAGCCACGCTTAAAACCAGCCTGACTCAGTTAAAGCAAGATTACGAGTCGCTTTCACACTCTATAACCAGCGCACAAGGACAAAGCCTACATACGCTTGACTACCGGATTAGCGAAACACAAAAACAAATTAAGAGCTTAAAGCTGCAACTTAAAAACCTTGAGTTTAATTTGTTTACCCGTATGCGCGAAGACCTCTCGTTAAAAGAAGTAGAAGAAATATCGCGGATTTTAAACCCAGATATTCTCTCGTTTGCAACCACCACTAATGGCGATATAACCATTGATGACGAAGATGCGTTTGGGGAATTTTTATCGCTATTAAGTGAAAACGTTAAAGGCGGCGTACTAACGCTACCAGGTGCGAGCATTAAGCTTAAAAAGCTCTCGCCTGTGCAAATGCAAAGCGGCGAAAACAAAGAGCAATTAACCGCTCAGCTCAGTGCACTTGAGCATTCACTTAAAGAGTTTAAGCAACAACGCGATGTTGCAGCAAACGTTGCCGACAAGCAAAAAGAAAAAGACGCGCTATACGATGAGCTTATGAGCGCAGAGAGCGCCCTAAAACGTTTAGAGCAGTTTGAAGTAATGCAGCAGTCGGTTGAAGCGCAAGCTATGCTAAAAGAGCAGTTATTAGCTGAGCGCGAACAAGTTGACGACTACCTGCAAGATATTCAAAAAAATAGTGGCTCAATTGCCGATCGTCGCTCGTTAATTAAATCGAAACAAGAGCAAATTAATCGCCAAACTGAGCGCCTGCGCCAAGTTAAGAGCGAGCGAATTGATCACACGCTTGATTTATACAGTGGTAAAGTAACCCCGTATATGATTGATATTACAGTCGACTTTGATAACTTAAGCGACCTTGTTCATCATTTTAATAAAGACTGCCAAGAGCTGCGTAATTTTGACATAAACGTACGCAACACCTATTTGCATGTATATAACGCGGGTATTACTAAATTCGATAACGAAAATGACGAATACACTAAATACCAAAAGCTAATAAGCGCCTTTCATAATATTGATAACGAACGCGATGCGGTTGAACGCCAAGCACGCGTTGCGCTTACCGAAGTGGCTGCGACCATTAAAGGCTTACGAGAAGATTTAGACCGACTTCGCCGCGAAATGAACAGCTTTAATAAAGGCATAAGCCAGCACCGTATTTCAAACCTGCAAGCATTTAAAATTAACGTCATACCGCGCAAAATGCTGGTTGATAGTATAGATACCATTATCAGCACGTCGCATCAGTTTGAGCAAGGTGACACACTTGATTTACTGAGCCAAGAACCGTACAGCGAAAGTGCGGTAAACGAAGCGAAAGATCACTTAATTAAACTCGCCTCAGATAAAGCGGGTTTAACGCTTACCGATTTATTTGATATTCGATTTGAAGTGGTTAACCGCGCAGGTGAAACCGAACACTTTGAAAAAATAGATTCGGCGGGTTCAAACGGCACACGAATTACTATTAAGTTATTGTGTGGCATGTTGTTTATTCGTTACTTATTAAGCGATCAGGAACAAAACCTATACCGTATACCTATTTACATAGATGAAGCGGCCGACATTGACCCACAAAATCAAAAAGCAATTATAGAAACCGCACTAAGCTTTGGTTTTGTGCCTATATTTGCCTCAGTTAAGCCACAAATAAGTTGTGACTACATTGTGCCTATTCGTTCAGTAAAAGACGGTGCACAAAACTGGGTAGATGAAAAAGATTGGATTGAAGTTGAACATTAAACTTTTACTGATGACTAATTAACAGAGGTTAATTAGTCGTTCAGCCTTAGGGCGTGTTGACCTTTGTGGATTGAAATTTGTTCAATTTAGGGGCAATTTAATCGCGGCGTGAGGTTTGTAACCTAGTGGGCTAAGTAAAAACCGAGCAACAAAGAGTTAATTGCCCCTAGGCAGAACCCTTCGGGCAGCGCATGTTTGGCATTTATGCTGCGTTATCACCTATTTATGGGGAATAACCACACTACATAGGCTCTGCCTTGCCCAAATACCAAACATACTGCTGCAAATTCAACCACGAAAGGTCAACACGCCCTGACAATTAGACTAATATTTAGGACGTTTAAATAATACACATTTAAACTATGTGTGTTATTTTAAATTAATGCATTTTATTGGAGCAAACGTAATGAAAAATATACTTATTGTTGCAGCGCTAGCACTTCTTACAGCCTGTACACAAACCCCAGATTGGGATTACGATAAATCAGCTAACTTTAGTAATTTTAAAACATTTGCTTGGGTAGAAAACGCCAGCCTAACTAAAGACACAAATAACTATCAAATTAATGGCCTAATGGAAAAGCGTGTTCGCACAGCCGTTAATGCAGAGCTGAGCCAAACATTAGGTATGAGCTTAGTTGATGCAGCGCAAGCTGATGTACTTGTTAACTATCATGCATCGGTAGATAAAGAGCTTGAAGTAGACAACTTCAATATAAACTACCGCCCGCACTGGGGTTATTGGGGTACTGGTTTTCAACGCGATACAACTGCGCGTGAATACGAAGTGGGTACACTGATTATTGATATTGTGGATCGTGAATCTAACCAGCTAGTATGGCGCGGCGCAAAAGAAGGTCGATTAAAGAAAAATCAATCGCCAGAACAACGTGAAGCATCAATTAATAAAACAGTGAGCGAAATTTTAAGTAACTTCCCGCCGCAAAAGCAGCAGTAAGTTAAAATTAGCTATAAGTAAGTTTTAAAAGAGCTCACAGTACGTGAGCTTTTTTGTGGGTGTGTATTTTTGGAACTTTTAAAATAAAGTTATTACGAGCTGCGCTCGTCACGTCAGCAAGCTGCACGTCTACAAAAAACACCGCGTCAAACTTTACCTGTAGGCGCTAAGCTTGCTTGCGCGAGAAGCGATAGCTTCTAATTACTTTCTTTTATAGGGCTATATTCAACCTTAAATTACGAGCTACGCTCGTCACGTCAGCAAGCTGCACGTCTACAAAAAACACCGCGTCAAACTTTACCCGTAGGCGCTAAGCTTGCTTGCGCGAGAAGCGATAGCTTCTAATTACTTTATAGCGCTATATTCCATCTTAAATTACGAGCTGCGCTCGTCACGTCAGCAAGCTGCACGTCTACAAAAACACCGCGTTAAAGTTACGATTTATACTTATGCAGTAACTCANCGCGTTAAAGTTACGATTTATACTTATGCAGTAACTCAAGCGGTATGTGGCAATAGTCATCAGGATGATTAGTTAAGCGGTCTTGATGCTCAGGATCGCTTGGCACGTAGTTAGTTAGCAGCTCGACCCCTACCACAATTTTATCAGCATCACTTCGCTGGCTTATATAATTGCTAGCGACCTTTAAATGATCTTGGCTTTTGCTATAAATGGCAGTGCGATATTTAGGGCCTACGTCATCCCCTTGTTTGTTAACGCTATACGGATCAATAATCTCAAAAAAGAAGCCAAACAGCTCGTTTAAGCTAACCTCTTTTGTACTAAATATTACTTTTACACACTCAGCATAACCGTCGTATTCGCCTTGTGTATTATCATTTTTTCCATTAGCCCGCCCTGCTTCAGTACTTATTACACCAGGTAAGTGCTTTAAAAACTCTTGCACGCCCCACAGGCAGCCACCTGCAAAGTAAATAGTATCTTGCTGTTTTATATTCATAATAAATGTGACCAAGTTTGTTAGATGCATTAACGTTGCAAATGATAATCAAATGCAGTTTTTAATGAATTAATGTACAATCGCGCCAAAATCGCAGTTGTTTAATTGAATTATTTTATCACGCCTTAAAAGTGTGTTCTGAATTTAATTGTTACCGTAATTGCATATAAAAAATGAGACACACAACATGAAATGGTCACCGCACTTTATACTCCCTGCACTGCTATGCAGCGTGAGCAGTTTTGCCTACGGCGAAGCTGTAACTGATAAAACTGAAACATCACCGGCAATCGAAAAAATAACAGTTGAGGCATCGCCCACTGCAAACACATTACCTGTAGGTACATTTGACTCTCCAGTATCTAATTTAGAGTATGATCCACGTGTTGATTTACAATCACGTAATATGGCTGAAGCGCAAGCCGATGTAACTATACGCGGTGGTATTTTTGAAAACACCGGCTTTAGGATTGGCAGTGCTACTTTACTTGACCCACAGTCTGGGCATTATTTTGCTGAAATTCCTATTGCACCGCAAATGCTTACCGGCCCTTATATTTTAACAGGCGCAGACAACGCGCTTAATGGGGCTAATAGCTCTGTAGGCACTGTATCGTTTGGCTGGAAACCAATTAGCACGGGCGGCAGTGTATCGGTAGGTACTGGCACAAACGATTTTAACTTACAAAGCTTACATGCAGGTGTGAGTATTCCCCTTGAAGGCGCAAAGGATTGGAAGCTTGGTTTTGAAGGTGAGATTTCTCACTCACAAAGCGATGGCACTATTGATAACGGCGATCACGACTTTACGCGTGCATCGGGTCGCGTTCAGTTAGCTAGCGCTGATTCTCAAACAGATTTATTTTTTGGCTCACAAGATAAGTTTTTTGGTTGGCCAAATTTGTACACTCCATTTGGCGTTAACGAAACAGAAGAGCTAGAAACCCGCTTATTAATGCTAAACCATAAGCAAAGTTATGCGCAGGATAGTAACTTTGAAGTGTCGGCTTATTACCGCACACACGACGATCATTATATTTACTCTCGCGAAAATCCAAGCGCTTTTGAAGCGTTTCACAAAAGTGAAGTTAAGTCGTTAGCGCTATCGGGGCATCATGCTCAAAGCGATGTGTTTGCTTTAAATTATTCAGCACAGTTTATTGACGACTCAATTGAATCGACCATGCTTGAAAACAACTTTACCTCTCGTAAGTATTATAAATTAAGCGTATTGCCTGAATACAAAATGGCACTTGAGGGTAATAAACAACTTGCATTTCGTTTAGGCGCTGCGTTTGACGATACAAACAGAGACGACTCTGAACTGTCACTTATTGGTGATATAGCGCTTAATACACATAACAGTAAAGGTTTTGAGCGCACGTTTTATCTATCGTACGCAGAGGCGAGCCAAGTAGCAGGCTATACTGCCATTGGCGGAAGTGATTCAGGCGGGTTATTTAGAAGTAATTACACCCTTGAGCGCGAAACGACTAAAAGCCTAGAGCTAGGTTTATTAGTTGATGAGCAAACTTGGCAACTTAATTCGGCTATTTTTTATCGTAAAGATGACAACTTAACCGATTGGACGTTTAATTTTGACTCAAGCTCTGCGCGCTTTGCAAACCCTGTAGATATAAATACAACGGGCATTGAGTTCTTAGCAACTAAACACTTTGAAACAACCGAAATTGTAGCGAGTTACACCTACCTTCATAAATCAGAAAATTACGGTGCGGCAGATATTGACGCTAGTTTTTACGCATTAAACTTTCCTGATCACCGCCTAACACTCGGCGCAGTGTGGAATCCTACTGATATATTGCAGTTTAGAATAGATAACGAGTGGCGCAAACAGCACGAAAATGCGCTGCGCGGTAGTGACGACGATGCTTTATTTACCCATTTAACGTTAAAAATTACGCCGCCAATGCTAAAAAACTTATTTATTACTTTAGCGGCAGATAACTTATGGGGTGAATCGTTTGAAGAGATACCTGGTACACCAGGGCGAGGTGAGCAATATACGTTAAGCGCAACGTATAGTTGGTAGAATTGAGCTATCACATTCAAAGACCTGTTTATTTAAGACAGGTCTTTGAATAAATATTCAGCAAAAAATAAACGGCATACTAAATATTAAGAGCTTTGATTACTCAGCTTATATTGAACCAGAACGACATTGTCTTTTTCTTAGCTCATTATCAATTTGTAAAGGGCGACTAAGCTCATCTGTAAGAACCTGCGAAACAACCGTACCGGTTTCAACTTCTTGTATCCAGATTGATATTTTATCCCCTTCCCTTTTTCTATTTAGCATGTAGCTTTTATCAGAATCTAAATTAACGTTAAAATTAACAAAAGCTTCTTTTTGACTATTTAAAACATCAGGGTTTGAAACACTCGCCTTTACCCATAAATCATGATCACCACTGATATACTGCTTTGGTTCAGCCCATTGTGTAGGTTTTTTGTTAAAGCACATCAAGTGGACATATTCTAGATCTACTCCCTGCTCTCTTTTAAAGTTTTCGAGTCTAAAGTGGCCTTCTTTAATATCGGTTTTAATGGGTAAGTTTGAACAACCTAATAAAGTCACACCTAATGTAAATGCTGTAAGTAAATTTTTCATTTTTCTTTCCTTTTAAAAATTAAGATTGAACGAAATCACCTATAAATGAGATTTATAAAAAGTATCTTACAATTTCCTATATTAGCAACAAAGTTAAATATGTCTAATATTTCGCCATTAAATAAATTAACGACTGCTTTTATTAACCTTATGAAGATTTTTATTAATAATATATTGTAAATAGATGTGTATTAAAAACGAGGATTAAGTTAGCTCTTCAAGCTCTGTAATAAGTGCTAAAGCTTGTGCATTTGTTGACCCGCACACATCAAATGTGGCGCTAAAATCACTACATACTTTAGGTCGGCTTGAATCACCAAATAACTTACATAAATTACGTTCGTCCAGCTGAATACAGCGCTCTCCGGCCTTTTTACCATTTGGCATACCTGGAATAGGCGAACTAATACTTGGCGCAATACAACATGCGCCGCAGCCTAGCCTGCAACTCATCGATTCGGTTTTCATAATATCCTCTGAATAAAACACACTTACTTTAATTCCTTTTTAGGAACGCAATTAGCCGCATGTTGAGTTGTAATGTACATATGTAATGCCTTGTTACATCTTAAAACGCCTTGTAAACACTTTATTGCGTATTATTGCTCTGTCACCACCAATTATGAAGGAATGCCTTGTGGCTACTACAAAACAAATAATACTCCCAATTGCTGTTTTAGCAGGCGGTATTGCTTTAGCTTTCGCCTTTATGGCAATGAAAAAACCACCCGAAGAAAAGCCTGAGCAAGATTTACGCCCTTTAGTTGCAACACAAAGCATACTTTTAGATTCTATAACGCTCGATGTTAAATCGTACGGCATTGTTAAACCAAAGGACCGTACCGAGCTGATAGCACAAGTTAGTGGGCAAGTTATTTCGGTATCAGATCAATTTGTTGAAGGCGCGTTTGTAAAGCAAGGCGATATTTTAGCACGAATTGATGCAAATGATTACGAGGCAGACTTTATTGAAGCGCAAGCAGGTTTAGCTCAAGCAAGCTCAGCACTTGAAATAGAACGCGCACAAGCACATGTAGCAAAAGCTGAATGGGAGCGTATTAAATCGGACTCAAGCGAAGCTATTGCCTCAGAACTTTATTTACGTAAACCACAACTGGCCGAAAAATTAGCGCGTTACCGCTCTGCTCAAGCAAGTGTTAAACGTGCTAGCCGCAATCTTGAACGTACTTATATTAAAGCCCCATACGATGCCATTATTAATGAACGCACAATTAGCTTGGGTTCAGTAGTAAACCCAGGTAATAGTTTTGGTGCATTGAGTGCAACCTCAGTTGCAGAGGTCCGTTTACCCGTTGCCGACCAAGAACTGCAATATTTAAAAAATGGCGGCGTAGGCTCAAATGTTACATTTAACGCAGAATACGCGGGTAAGCAAACAATGTGGCAAGCCAAAGTAATTCGCACCGAAGGTGTGGTTGATCAAACAAGCCGTATGAGCTACTTGGTTGCACAACTTGCAACACCTTATGGCGATAAAACACGCCCTCTTCGTTTTGGTTCATATATTAACGCTACCATTGAAGGTCGCCCGCTTGATAACGCAATTATTGTTGCGCACCATTTAGTTAAAGATAATAAAATTGTCATTTTAAATGACGATTTAACATTGTCGTTTAAAACTCTCAATATTATACGCGAACAAAACGGCATGATTATAGCCAGCCAAGGGCTAAAAAATGGCGAGCAAATTATTACCTCAGCGCTTGAGTATCCAACTGAAGGTATGGCAGTAAAAGTTGAAGATATTGCGCCTGATAAAACTGATGTAACTCAACTTGCGCTGAAAGAGGAATAATCATGAACACTCGTGAAACAGGGTTAATAGCATGGTTTGCCCGAAATCCCGTTGCTGCCAACCTACTAATGATATTTATATTAGTGGGCGGTATTTTAATGGCGATGACCATTCGCAAACAAATGTTCCCACAGTTTGAAAGTAACTGGATAAGCGTACAAGCGGTTTACCCAGGTGCAGCCCCGCAAGAAGTTGAAGAAGGCATAACCATAAAAGTTGAGGAAAACCTCGAAGGTATTGAAGGCATTAAACGCCTAATTACTTACTCTAACCGTGGTTTTTCACAAGCGTGGATTGAAATAGAAGAACAATACAATCCACAAGAAGTACTTGATGAAATTAAAGTACAAGTTGATTCAATAAACACCTTTCCTGCGGGAATGGAGCGCCCTGTTGTTCGCCGCGATAAGTTTGAGCAAGAAGTAATGATACTCGCGCTTTATGGCGACATGAGTAACTACCAGTTAAAAGAGCTTGGCAACGATATAAAAGACGAGTTACAAGCACTGCCTCACGTGAATCTTGTTAATTTTAACGGCGGCTTAGAATACGAAATTGGTATAGAAGTCAGCCCTGATAAACTGCGCGAGTACGGCTTAACATTTAGAGATATTGCAGGCGCTGTGCAAAACTTTTCGGCCAATATGTCGGCGGGGCAAATACGCTCTGAAAACGGTTATATTTCGATGCGTGTTGAAAAACAAGCCTACCGTGGTTTTGAGTTTGAAAAACTCCCCCTTATTACCCTTGCTGATGGCGCACAAATTTATTTAGGCGATGTTGCAACTATTAATGATGGCTTTGAAGAAGGTCTGCAGTATTCAAAATACAATGGTAAAAATTCACTCTCGTTTGAAGTTAACGCATCAAAAGATCAAGATATTACCGATGTAGCAAAAGTCCTTAAAAGCTACATGGCGGCTAAAGAGCCACTTTTACCTGCAGGTGTTAAGCTATCTCCTATTGTTGATTTAACTTACTACCTTGAAGGTCGACTCGATATGATGGTCGATAACATGATTTGGGGTGGCTTGTTAGTAATGATAGTGCTGGCACTATTTTTACCGTTACGCTTGGCATTTTGGGTAATGATGGGTTTACCGGTGTCTTTTCTGGGTGCCTTTTTGTTTATGCCCATTGGCTTTTTAGACGTAACAATTAATTTAGCCTCTCTTTTTGCCTTTATACTTGTGCTCGGAATTGTTGTTGATGACGCCATTGTTGTGGGCGAGTCAGCCAGTGCCGAAATAGAAAAATACGGCCATACACTTGATAACGTAGTGCGCGGTGTTAAACGTGTTGCGATGCCAGCAACCTTTGGTGTACTAACAACTATTGCGGCATTTTTACCACAAACACTCGCAACCGGCCCTGGTGCTGCTTTTTCTAAGGCAATTGGTGGCGTGATTATTTTATGTTTGATTTTTTCACTCATTGAATCAAAACTTATTTTACCTGCGCATATTGCAGCAATGAATCCGCGTAAACCAAATCCTAAAAACCTATTACATCGCTTACGTATGGTAATTGATAGTGGTTTAAAAGGCTTTGTGAACAACTACTACCTTCCTTTTGTTAGCCGCTGTATTCACTACCGCTATACCGTAATTGTTGGCTTTATGTGTTTGCTTATTGTAAGCGCAGGTATGTTTGCAGGTGGTTTAGTTAAGTTTGTACCAAACCCTAAAATACCGCACGACTTTCCGCGTATTGATATAGAGATGAACCTTGCTTCATCTGAGCAAGCAACGCTTGAAACCGCACGTAAAATAGAAAGCGTGTTGTTAAAGGTCGATCAGCAACTACAAGAGCAATACGGTAAACCGATGATCCGCGATTTATCGGTAAGCCTGCGCGGACGAACGCAAGCAAATATTATGGCCATTTTGGTAGAGCCTGATTTACGCCCTATCGACACCTTTGCCCTAAGTGCGTTATGGCGCGAGCAAATGCCCGCTTTACCCGGCATTAAAACCATGACCATTCAAGACAGTATAATGAATGGCGGTCGAGATGATGGCGACGTTAGCTTTAAACTTGAAGGCAAAAATGTTGACGAGCTAAAAGAAGTGGCTGGTAAATTAAAAGCCAAATTACAAACAATGGAAGGCGTTGGCGACGTAAACGATTCAATGCAAAGCGCTACCGACGAAGTGCAACTTGATTTAAAACCACTCGCTTACAGCATGGGTTTAACGCTTGCTGATGTCGCATCGCAAGTTAGCTTTAGTTACTACGGCTTAGAAGCGCAGCGAATATTGCGTGAAGGCGAAGAAATTAAAGTCATGATTCGCTATCCAGAAGACGAACGTAACTCAATAAGTGACATAGCAAGTGTGCGTATTATTACGCCTACAGGCGCTGAAGTACCGCTAAGTGAAATAGCCGAAGTTAAGTTGGTTGACGGTGTAAACCGTATTCGCCGCGAAAACTCTAAACGTACTGTAAACGTATGGGCTGCGGTAAATACCGACCAAGCCGAACCATTTGCGATTGCAGAAGAAATTCGTGATGAATACTTACCAACATTACTTAAAAGCTACCCTGGCGTTACAAGTGATGTAGCTGGGCGCATTCAAGAAGAGATGGATAGTGCTTCAGAGCAGCTTCGTGACTTTGGTATATCAATGATGATTATATTTGCCTTGTTAGCGATTCCGCTTCGCTCTTACTCGCAGCCACTTATTATAATGTCGGTTATTCCGTTTGGTGTAGTTGGCGCGATGTTTGGGCATATGATTTTAGGCATGACCATGAGTAGCTTATCGATGTTTGGCATTATTGCTGTAGCGGGTGTGGTCGTAAATGACTCCCTCGTTATGGTTGATTTTGTAAACAAAGCCCGCGCTGAAGGTGTTTCGATTAAGGATGCTGTAATGCAAGCCGGTGCTCGTCGCTTTAGAGCGATATTACTCACCTCAATCACTACCTTTATTGGTGTAATGCCAATTATTTTTGAAACGAGTTTACAAGCTAAAATTGTTATCCCGATGGCTGTATCACTTGCTTTTGGTGTGTTATTTGCCACAGTAATTACACTAATACTTATACCGTGCCAGTATGTTGCACTAGAAGATGCTAAACGATTAGTACGTAAAATGCGTGGCAAGCCGCCGCTAGTAGATGCCCAACCAGCGCCTACTAATAGCTAAATTAAGTAACATCCCAACCAAAAAAGCTCGGCATATTATGTCGAGCTTTTTATTTTTAGCTTAAAAATGATATTCACCTATTTGCCAAGTCTTTATCTTACTGATAGTTTGACTCTATAAATATAACCCTCAAAAGGAATAATGATGGGCACACTTCAACTTATTTTATTTATTGTATTTGCTGTACTAACCACAATTGGCTACAAAAAGAATAACCGCAACTTAATGCTATTAGGCGCCGTTGCAATATCGTTTGCGTTTGTAGGGCTCGACTTTTTAATCGGCGTAGATGAAGGGATATCAGGCATTAATTAATCAATAAAAATTTTAGCTTGAAAATTAAAGGGACTTTAATGCGCTTATACATACTGATTATTTCTTTAGTTATTTTTTTAAGTGGTTGCCAGAGCTATATCGCTTATCAAATAACTAAGCCTCCTGAGAAAGTTCTCCCTAAAGAATTTGAGAGCTCTATCGCTTTATCTGGAGCACAAACCCATTACTGTAGCAGCGAAATAGATTGTCTTGATTTTAGGGTTATTTCACCTAAGGATATTGATAATTATCTACTAAGTGGCAATACGTTAACATTAACTTTAATTAGTAAAGGAAGCACTGAAGACGATACTTTTGAATATCAACTCAATGCTGATAACTTACCGAGTAAGTCAAACGATGGGCTTTTAATTATTTTTCCGGGATATGGCGTAAATAGTTTGGTTTATACCATGCAAGCCCGATGGCTTAGCCATATCACTGGAAAGAATGTAATAGTGATGCCTGCAAGTAATCAATACGATGAATTTAAGTATGGCTTAAACTCCCTTGATTTATTAGTAAAATATATAAATGAACACCAATACACCGACATTTCATTGCTTAGTTACTCAATGGGTGCAGTTGCAAGCATCGACCTCACAACCAAACTCAATATTAATAAGCATATACTTTTTGCTCCAATGATTAATTTTGAAGCCGCACTAAGAACAATTGCTAAGTTATCATACCCTGTTTATAGCAAACTGTTAGGTGATGATTATATAAACGAAGTCGCGGCTAAGGTAATTGAAAAAAGTAAAGTACCTCTTAATAAACTCGACATATTAAGTAATCTAAATAAGACCCCTCATGCAAGGCAAACTTACATCTTTTCAAGTAATGCAGACAAAGTGAGTCCATATAATGGGTTGCTTACTCTTAGTAACCCAAAAGTGAGCATTTATGAGGTAAAAGATTTAAATCACCTTGAAATGGTTTCTTTAATATCCGCACAACAAAGGAATGTGCTCCTTTCCTTGCTTGATGGATAACTTTGGCGACAGTCCTAATAATTGAGAGAAATATTGCTCGTTTTTTATCCCTAATACGTTATGGTATTTAAATAATAAATAGACATAATAAAGTTAAGGAACAGCCATGAATACATCTCCCTCTGAACACATTCCTCAAGAAGCCTTTGATTGGTATGACGAATACGCCCACGGTTTAATGGACCGACGTACTTTTATGAAAAAACTCGGTGGCCTTGCTGCTCTTGGCTTTTCGATGGCTGTACTTACATCAGCATTATTACCTAACTATGCACTTGCTGAACAAGTATCCTTTAATGACGATGATATTAAAGCAACATACGAAGAATTCGATTCGCCAGACGGGCACGGTAAAGGCAAAGGTTACTTAGCAACCCCTAAAAACATAGAAGGTAAGCTTCCTGTTGTTCTTGTGATACACGAAAACCGTGGATTAAACCCATACGTAAAGGATGTAGCAAGACGCTTAGCGAAGGTAGGCTTTATTGCATTTGCACCCGATGCGCTATTTCCACTGGGTGGCTACCCTGGTAATGATGATGAAGGACGCGCTATGCAAAAAACCATGGATCGCGCTAAAATTCAAAACGATTTTGTAGCCGCAGCACACTTTTTAAAATCGCATGCTAACAGTAACGGTAAGTTAGGCGCTGTCGGTTTTTGTTTTGGCGGCTACATTGTTAATTATTTAGCGGCAGTAGATAGCAACTTAATTAGCGCCGGAGTGCCTTTTTACGGTACTCCAGCCAGCGAAAGTTTACGTAAAAATATTAAAGCACCATTAATGATTCAATTAGGCGAGCTGGATAAACGTGTAAACGCGTCGTGGCCACAGTACGAACAAGATTTAAAAGCTAATAACGTTGAATACACTATGCATATGTATAAAGGGGCAAATCATGGATTTCATAACGACTCTACAGGTCGATATGATAAAGACAATGCTGAGCTTGCATGGCAACGTACCGTTGAGTTTTTTAATAAAAAGCTAAGTTAGCTAATAAAAAATAGTGCCACCAGCTCTAAGCCGGTGGCACTATTAAAAATACTTGGTTTTTTAACAACTTTAAACTTTTTTGCTACGCATAACTAATAACGACAACAAAACGAGCAAATAAATACTCAAAGAGCCACCGCTGCTAGAGCCATCTTTATTTTCGACTTTTGCAATTTTTTCTTCTTTAACACGTGTTTTAAAGCTTGCTAGTTCTGCATCTAAATTAGTACTCATATCACTAACCGCTAGATTAAAACCTTCAGCCGACTTTTCAGATAACGTTTCATCAATACCTATTGCTGTTGTTCTTTTTTCAAGCTTACTTATACCAGGTGCTCTAAATAGCATTTTTCTACTTTTAATATCAAAAACAGCTGTATCCACAAAGGTTTGAATTGTATTTTCATTACCTGGAATAACGTACATACCCACTATTGTCCAATAAAGTAAGGCTGCATTATTTTCATACGATTGCGTAACTTGATCATATGAAACCAGTGCCATTACATCTACATCGTAAAGCCGTCCAACTTGCTCGAGTGTTGCAAAACCGTCACCTCCTTTTAAATAGGTACTTGGTATAACTTCAATGCGGTCAATGTAATCATATTGTAGAAATGACTTTTTTACTTTTTCGAGTAACTCGACTTGGTTTTGGGCCTCTAACCCGTCTGGCTGCCAGTTTTTAGACGGTACAAATGCAATTCCAACAGTAACAGGGAGTTTTAAAACAGGTATCTCAGGTTTATAGTTAGAGCGGCTTTGTTGATCAGGATATAAGAAGTCCATTAAGCTACTAGATTGCGTATTTTTACCTGTATTGTTGCTCACAAACGAACTACAAGAAGCAAGTAAGGTCGCCATAAAAATGATTATATATTTATTAAATCCCACATTTATTCCTTTTTATTTTTAATTTAATTCAGTTACGTGCCAAAGCTCACCCGATGGTCCCCATAAGTAAATAACGCTACCCCAAGGGTCTAGGGCGTGTTGACCTTTGGTGGTTGAATTTGCAGCTGTGTGTTTGGTATTTAGGCAAGGCAGAGCCTATGATATGTGGTTGTTCCCCATACATAGGCGATAACGTAGCATAAAGACCAAACATACGCTGCCCTTTGGGTTCTTTCTAGGGGCGATTGACTCTTTGTTGCTCGGTTTTTACTTAGCCCACTAGGTTACAAACCCTGCGCCGCGATTAAATCGCCCCTAGATTGAACAAATTTCAATCCATAAAGTTCAACACGCCCTCGTTTTATACCCTCAAAGCGGATATCAAAACCGTTTAAATTACTAATGAGTTCGTATGCTTCATCTATATTTAACACACAAAGTTGCAGCATTAAGTTTTCAGCAAACGTTTTATTATAATAACGCTGTAAAAAGAACGTACATTCGCCAAAGGTACACACACATAAATCATTTGAGGCATCTTCAATCTTAAATCCAAGCGCTTTATAAAAGCGCTGAGATTGCTCATGATTTTTACAGGGAATAAAAATTCTAATATCATCAACTTGCATAACTCTTCCTTAATTAGCTCAGTACGCTTTTATCAATAATTCCTTTATTTACCAACTGCTGCAGAATAGCTTGGGATTTTGCTCTGCATGCATCACGTAGTAAACGCACCGCAGGGGTTATTGACTGCCTACTTGGGCAAATAAGCCAAAGTTCACCATTAACATGTTGATAATTTGGCATAACAGTAACTACCCTGTCATTGAGTAAATCGTCGGCTATATCAAGTGCCGACTTTACAGCTAAGCCCTTACCCGCAACGCACCAGCGCCTGACTAAATCGCCATCGTTTGAGGCGCGCCTGCCATCCATTTTAACTTTATATTTTGATTCACCATCACTGAATTCCCACGTATTATTTATAATATCCTGCAACTGATAAAACAAACCTTGATGCGACGCTAAATCATCAGGATGCACGGGAGTCCCGTTTTGTAAGAGGTATTCGTGAGTTGCACATAATAAGCGCGGTACGTTATAAATTTTAAAACCATAAACGTTAGCATCATTAGGCGAGCCATAACGAAGTGCTATATCAACTGAGTCACGGTAAAAGTCGATATTACTATCACTTATATGGGTTCTTAAACTTAGCTTTGGATAAGTGTCCATGAGTTCATCAATCCATGGGATCACCAAGTTACGCCCTAAGTCAGATGAAAGTGCAACACGCAATTCGCCTTCTATTTCGTCGTGTTCACCTTTAAGGTTTTGTTTTGCGAGCTCAAGCACTGCTAAAGCCTGTTCACATTGTGGTATGTAGCGCTCCCCAGCAGCCGACAACCTCAAATGACGTGTGGTACGAACAAACAGCTCGCTACCAAGCGCTGACTCCACGCGTTTAATAGCGGCGCTTGCTGTGGCTGTACGCATATCTAACTTAGCAGCTGCTAGCGTAATACTTCTAAACTCAGCGACTTTTAAAATAAGTTTTAAATCTTCTATGTTCATATTATCTATTTATATTTGATAATGATTCAACGATTATGCGGTTTATCTACATTAAAGCAAGGTCTACTATATATCTATCAGCTAGCCAAAACATGGCTTGCACCTTATATGTAAACAAATTAGGACATTTATTATGAAAGCTATTGGTTATAAAAAATCTCTTCCTGTTACTAATCCTGAATCGTTAATTGATGTTGAATTACCACAGCCAGTTGCAACAGGTCGCGACTTATTAATTAAAGTTAAAGCAATTGCAGTTAACCCAGCAGATTACAAAGTGCGTGCATCTATGCCCCCTGCTGAGGGTGAAGTAAAAGTTATTGGTTGGGATGCAGTTGGCGAAGTGGTTGCAACAGGTGAAGCTGTTACAGGCTTTAAACCAGGTGATGCGGTTTATTACGCAGGTGATATTACTCGCCCAGGTAGTAATGCAGAATTTCAATTAGTGGATGAGCGCATTGTAGGGTTTAAACCGCAGAGCTTAAACGATGCTGAAGCTGCTGCATTACCACTTACTGCAATAACAGCGTACGAATTATTATTTGAGCATTTAAACATTGTAAAACAAGCAGCTGATGCAAAAACAAAATCAGACGAAGTTATTTTAGTAACAGGTGCCGCAGGCGGCGTTGGCTCTATTTTTATTCAGCTTGCTAAAGCGATTACTGGCGCAACGGTGATTGCCACGGCATCGCGCGAAAGCTCTCAAGCATGGGTTAAAAAACTAGGCGCAGATTATGTCGTTGACCATACAAAACCATTACCTGCTCAAATTGACGCGTTAAACATTGGCTCGGTAACACATGTAGCAAGCCTGCATAGTACTGATACTTACTTTGAAGCGTATACAGAGGTACTTGCACCATTTGGTAAAATTGCAATGATTGACGATCCTGAGTCATTAGATGTTAGCAAATTAAAAATGAAGAGTTTATCTCTACATTGGGAATTTATGTTTGCCCGTTCAATGTTTAATGCCAAAGATTTAATTGAGCAAAGTAAGTTATTAAATCATGTTGCCGATTTGATTGACCAAGGCTACATTCAAACCACAATTGGTAAAAACTTAGGCACTATAAATGCGGCTAACCTGCGTATTGCACACACAGAACTTGAAGAAGGTCGCTCTATTGGCAAAATAGTGTTGGAAGGTTTTTAATTCTATAAATATTACACGCCTTATTTATACCTGAATTGATTAAAGGCGCCAATGCAATTGGCGTCTCCAGCCAATATTTCGGGGTGGCTTTTGCTGTATTTATATTTATTAAAGAAACTATTACCTAATAATATTTGATAATGATTCAACCATATACCTGTTTATCATATTGTAATAATCCTCTACTATCCGCACATAGCTATATTGATAAGCCTTACGTTACGTAGATATATCGATTGTATAAAGTAAGTAGAGTGATTTAAAAGCACGATATTATTTTTGTAATAAATTTTTAAAAGGGTTTGTTTTTACTAAAACTGACTCAACATAGTAAATACTGGTAAAACACCTACTCAATGGAAAAACTAATGACTCACCCTATTATTAATGACTTAGAAAAGCGCTACACAGCAAAACGTTATGATGCAACGAAACGTGTATCTCAAGACGATTTAGCCGTTATTTACGAAGCTATGCGCCTGTCTCCTTCATCTATTAACTCGCAGCCTTGGAAATTCATCGTAATTGAATCAGATGAGGCTAAAGAGCGTATGCATAGTACATTTGCTAATAAATTTGCGTTTAACCAGCCACACATTAAAACAGCTTCGCATATAATATTATTTGCTCACAACCCTAAATATACCCGCGATGATTACGCACAAATCATTGATGCAGATATTAAAAATGGTCGTACTAAAGCAGAAAATCGCGAACAAGCTTTTGGTGCTTACGCGTTTGTTGATATGAATACTGATGAGCAAGGCAATAATGAAGAGTGGACTAAAGCACAAACTTACATTGCACTGGGTAACACTATGCATGCAGCTGCACGTTTAGGCATTGACTCTACTCCAATGGAAGGCGTAGATGCCGAGTTGATTGGCGAAGTTTTTGAAAAAGAACTCGATGGTTACGTGTGCGACGTAGCATTAGTACTTGGCTATCACGATAGCGCAGAAGATTATAATGCTAAATTACCTAAATCTCGCTTGGCAAAAGAGCAAGTTATTCAGGTTTTATAAGTAATACGTTATAAACTTAAATGATAACAATATTAAAAAACCACTTATTTAAATAAGTGGTTTTTTGCTTTAAAGCAGTTTAACTTACTTGAAGCTGCGCAGCCTGAATGTATTGCACTAAATCCTCAATAGAAACCACAGTCATATTATGTTTATTAGCATAATCACTCACCTCAGGTAAGCGCGCCATTGAACCATCTGGATTTGTTAGTTCGCAAATTACGCCAAATGGCTTTAAGCCGGCAAGCTGCATTAAATCAACGGATGCTTCGGTATGACCACGACGAACTAATACTCCGCCCGTTTGTGCTTTTAAACCAAATACATGCCCAGGGCGCGATAAATCACTTGGTTTAGCGTTATCGCCTGTCGCTGCTTTTATAGTAGTTACTCTATCAGCAGCAGACACGCCTGTTGTAACGCCATGCTTAGCTTCAATAGTGACTGTATAAGCGGTGTTATTTTGACTTGTGTTGTGGGTTACCATTTGCGGTAAGTCGAGCTGTTTAATGCGCTCCTCCCCCATGCATAAGCAAACAATACCGCTGCCTTCGCGGATCATTTCGGCCATTTGAGAAGTCGTTAAATGCTCAGCTGAAAATACAAAGTCGCCTTCATTTTCACGGTTTTCATCATCAACAACAAGTACGCCTTGCCCTTGCTGTAGTGCAGCAATTGCGCTTTGTACGCGGATATGGCTTTCGCCGAATTGAGTAAGTAGAGACTGAATCATCATTATATTCCAAATAAAAAATAATAGATTCAGGACTGTGAAAGGATCAGTAATATATCGCTTTAAATTTAAAACGATCACTACCAAAATAGCTTAAATAAAATAACAAAAAGCACGCAGCAAAAAGCAGCACACACTGTTATACCAACGGCATTAAATTAGTGACCTATTATAACGCTAGAAAAATAGCTCACTTAACGCGATACAATGATCGTGTCTTTAATAAAATTGGTATTAGTATAATAAGCCATATTCTCTTTCATCCGGACTGTAACCGTCGGCTCTGGCATCTCACCAGATCTGCTTGACCTTTACTGAACCTAAGTTAAATAAAGCGCTCGCGGGCTCGTTTAAGTTATAAATAACATTAAACATACCGCCGGTGGGGAATTTCGCCCCGCCCTGAGAATGTACTTTTATAACTAAAGCGCTATAAAAGCGGGCTTATTATACCCTTTAACTTAATTACTTATCAAAGGTAAGTGAATAAACTTCTAACAAAGCTCGGTATTTAATGAGGCTTTGACTACTTTACCTTCATTTATATCAGCGGTGATTGTACAAGTAGCGCCGTTTACTAAATTTAAGTTAGGTGGAGCATGACCAATATCGGCATCAATAATCACAGGAAATAAACACCCACCTAGTGCAACATCAAGCGCGTGGCGGTAATCAAAAGAAGCATCTTGACCTTGAGTGATCACGCTGCGACCAATAATAATACCGTTTATATCGTCAAATATACCTGCTAATTTTAATGAAAGTAAAAACCGTGCAACGGTTGTTGGCGTCAGCTCTGAGTTTTCTAGGTATAAAATAAGCCCTTCGGGTGCACTGTGTTTTTTAAATTCATGTAGTGCCAAAAATGGAGAGTCGAGTAATAAGCCAACTGTGTCTAAACAGCCACCAAATAAGCGACCCGACATTTCAATAGTGCGTGCATCAAAGTAATTTAAACACTGCCACTGAGTAACTTCTGTGTGTTCAAACAATGCATTTGGGTTTTGTACGTAATCAGGTCTATTTTTTTGATAATGCGATGACGGGGCTTGCTCAAATTTGCTACCTGCTTCATAACTTAGTGTTTCAAATATTTGCAGGCAATAAGGACTTTTTTCGTCAGGATGTAACTGCATAAGATTAGCGCTGTGTAGTGTTGCCCATTGGCATTTTGCCGTGAGTGCGCATGCAATGGTGCTTACATCAGAGAACCCAACTAACCATTTAGGCTTTGCTTCTTTAATTGCATTAAAATCAAGTAGGGGCAGTATTTCCATTGCAAGCTCGCCACCAAATGGAGGCATAATTGCATCTATCTCATCATCTAATAAAAAACCCATTAACTGCTGAGCGTGCGCTTTAGCGTTAAGCTGTCCATGCGGTTTGCTTTGACGTAAAAACTCTCCTTCAACAACATCATACCCTCGATGTTTTAATCCATTAATAACAATGTCTAACCGTGCATGGTACTTTTCTTTAAGGCCTGATGAAAGTGAACAAATTGCTATTTTTGATCCTACTTTTAAAGGCGCTGGGTAAAGTATATTAGGCATATATTTTCCTTTTTAGAGAATACGTTAATACCAATTACATTAAATCAGCGAGTTATTTGATGCGCTAAATGCTCATGTTTTTAATAAATTGATATAAGTACCTACTATACCAACATAGACCATATTTATAGAATATGAATACTGTACAAACGCGCCTACCATTAAAGGTTAAATTACAGACATAAAAAAACCGATGTAATTACATCGGTTTTTATTTAAAAACGTTAAAGTGAGTTATGCGTTAAAGATACTCAACTTCAATGATTTCGAACTCAACAATACCTTTTGGCGTTTGAATAGACACTGCGTCGTCCATTTGTTTACCAATTAAGCCACGTGCAATCGGTGAGTTAACAGATATTAAGTTGTTTTTAATATTTGCTTCGTCATCGCCCACAATACGGTATTTTACTTCAGCATCGGTTTCTATATTTACAATAGTTACCGTAGTGCCAAAAATAACTCTACCGGTATTTGGCATTTTAGTTACGTCGATAATTTGAACATTTGAAAGTTTAGCTTCAATTTCTTGAATACGCCCTTCACAAAAACCCTGTTGCTCACGCGCAGCGTGGTATTCAGCGTTTTCTTTTAAGTCACCATGTTCACGTGCAACCGCAATATCACTTACGATTTTAGGACGGGTAACTGTTTTTAATTCGTTAAGCTCTTTACGCAGTAAATCTGCGCCACGAACTGTCATCGGAATTGATTGCATACTTTTCTCACTTAACACCAAGGCCCTAGTTGGCCTTGGCACATTTCCTTAGTTCAATCGCAGATGTAGCTCTTGAACTGACGTCACTTTGCTGCGGTCATCTGCTTTATTAGCAGTACAGTTAGCGAATGCCGCGTTCAAGGTTGTCGTATAGTTGGTTTTATTTTGCAATGCACCACGACGTAACACCTTCGAATCTTCGATCGCTTGGCGACCTTCGGTGGTATTAACGATATAGCTGTACTCTTTATTCTTGATATAATCAAGAATATGCGGGCGGCCTTCATATACTTTGTTTACACGTCGTACTTCAATGCCAGCTTCTTCAAGAGCTTGTGCCGTGCCACCAGTTGCGTCAAGTTCAAAACCTAAGTCGGTCATGATTTTGGCTAATTCAACAATACGTGGCTTATCGCTATTACGAACAGATAATAGCGCGCGACCACCGCGTGGTAAAGTGTTGCTTGCACCTAATTGTGCTTTTGCGAATGCTTCGGCGAAAGTATCACCAACACCCATCACTTCACCTGTTGAACGCATCTCAGGACCACGGATTGGATCCACACCCTGAAACTTAGCAAATGGTAAAACAACTTCTTTAACGCTGTAGTAAGGAGGGATCACTTCTTTAGTAATACCTTGGCTTGCTAAAGACTGACCAGCCATACAACGTGCAGCTACTTTTGCAAGCGCCACACCGGTTGCTTTAGATACAAACGGTACAGTACGTGCAGCACGTGGGTTAACTTCGATTAAGTACACTTTGTCTTCTTTTACTGCAAACTGTGTATTCATCAAGCCAACAACACCAAGTTCAAGCGCCATGTCGGTTACTTGCTTGCGCATTACATCTTGCACTTCTTGTGATAAAGAATGTGCTGGTAATGAACAGGCTGAGTCACCCGAGTGAACACCCGCTTGCTCAATGTGCTCCATGATACCGCCGATAATTACTTGCTCGCCGTCGCAAATTGCGTCAACGTCAACTTCAATCGCGTTATCTAAAAAACGGTCCAGTAATACAGGTGCTTCGTTTGATGCTTGTACAGCTTCGGTCATGTAGCGACGTAAATCATCTTCGTCGTATACAATTTCCATTGCACGACCACCTAGTACGTACGACGGGCGTACAACTAATGGGAAGCCAATTTCAACTGACTTAAGTAAGGCTTCTTCGGTTGAAGTTACTGTTGCATTTTCTGGCTGAAGTAAGTTTAAACGCTCAACAAGTTGTTGGAAACGTTCGCGGTCTTCTGCACGGTCAATCGCATCAGGTGAAGTACCAATCACTGGTACGCCATTGGCTTCAAGCTCACGCGCTAGCTTAAGTGGTGTTTGACCACCGTACTGTACGATAACGCCTTTTGGCTTTTCAACACGTACGATTTCGAGTACGTCTTCAAGCGTAATTGGTTCAAAGTATAACCTGTCAGATGTATCGTAATCGGTAGATACCGTTTCAGGGTTACAGTTAACCATAATAGTTTCGTAACCGTCTTCGCGAAGCGCAAGCGAGGCATGTACACAACAGTAATCAAACTCAATACCTTGACCGATACGGTTTGGACCACCACCAATAACCATGATTTTATCACGATCTGTTGGGTTAGCTTCACACTCTTCATCGTAAGTTGAGTACATGTAAGCAGTGTCTGAGCTAAATTCTGCTGCACACGTATCAACACGTTTGTATACTGGCACGATGTTTAATAAATGACGTTTTTTACGAATTTCAGCTTCAGATACACCTGCAATTTCTGCTATACGCGGATCTGCAAAGCCTTTGCGTTTTAGTTTACGTAGGAAGTCAGCATTTAAACCCGCCATGCCTACTTTCGCTATTTTTGCTTCGTCTTTTAAAATGTCTTCTATTTGTACTAAGAACCAGCGGTTAACTTTAGTCAGTTCGTAAACATCATCAACACTCATGCCATGGCGCATTGCATCGGCAATGTACCAAATACGCTCAGCGCCTGGCTCGCGTAGTTCACGAATTATTTTTTCTTTTGCTTTAGGATCATCAAGCGCAACTATCGGGTTAAATCCCGTTGCACCCACTTCAAGACCACGTAATGCTTTGTGTAATGATTCTTGTTGGTTACGACCAATTGCCATTACTTCGCCAACTGATTTCATTTGCGTAGTTAAACGGTCGTTTGCACCGGCAAATTTTTCAAAGTTAAAGCGAGGAATTTTTGTAACAACGTAATCGATTGAAGGTTCAAAAGACGCGGGAGTTTTGCCACCAGTAATGTCGTTTTGAAGTTCATCAAGCGTGTAACCTACTGCTAGTTTTGCTGCAATTTTAGCAATTGGGAAACCCGTTGCTTTTGATGCTAATGCAGATGAACGTGATACACGTGGGTTCATCTCAATGATAACCATACGGCCATCTTCAGGATTAATACCAAACTGCACGTTAGAACCGCCAGTTTCTACACCAATTTCACGTAATACTGCCATAGAGGCGTTACGCATAATTTGGTATTCTTTGTCGGTTAGCGTTTGCGCTGGTGCAACGGTGATTGAATCGCCAGTGTGAACACCCATAGGGTCAAAGTTTTCAATGGTACAAACAATAATACAGTTGTCGTTTTTATCACGTACAACTTCTGTTTCGTACTCTTTCCAACCAATCAGTGATTCATCAATTAGTAATTCGTTCGTTGGCGATAAATCTAAGCCACGTTCACAAATTTCTTCAAACTCTTCTAAGTTATACGCTACACCGCCGCCGGTGCCGCCCATAGTAAAAGAAGGCCTGATAATACATGGTAAACCAATCCGCGTTATGATGTCTTTGGCTTCATCCATAGAGTGAGCAATCTCAGCACGAGGACATTCAAGACCAATATTTTTCATTGCTACGTCAAAGCGTTCACGGTTTTCTGCTTTGTCGATTGCATCAGCTGTTGCACCAATTAGTTCAACGCCATGTTTAGCCAATACACCGTGCTTGTCTAGTTCAAGCGCACAGTTTAATGCCGTTTGACCACCCATTGTAGGCAGTACTGCATCTGGCTTTTCTTTTTCAATAATTTTTTCTACCACTTCCCAGTGAATTGGTTCGATGTATGTTGCATCGGCCATATCAGGGTCGGTCATGATAGTTGCAGGGTTTGAGTTAACTAATATAACTCTGTAGCCTTCTTCTCTAAGTGCTTTACACGCTTGAGCACCAGAGTAGTCAAATTCACAAGCTTGACCAATTACAATTGGGCCTGCGCCTAAGATAAGAATGCTTTTTATGTCGGTACGTTTTGGCATTATTACTCCAGTTAAATTAGTGTTTACGCGCTTGCATCAAATCGATGAAGTGGTCAAATAATGGGGCTGCATCGTGCGGACCAGGGCTTGCTTCAGGGTGACCCTGGAAGCTAAACGCAGGTTTATCTGTACGATGAATACCTTGAAGCGTTCCATCAAATAACGATTTGTGCGTGGCACGAAGCGTACTTGGCAGGCTTGACTCTTGAGCTGCAAAACCATGGTTTTGAGCTGTGATCATAACTACATCGCGGTCTAGGTCTTTAACTGGGTGGTTAGCGCCGTGGTGGCCAAATTTCATTTTTTCTGTTTTAGCACCTGAGGCAAGGGCTAATAACTGATGACCTAAACAGATACCAAAAATTGGTGTGTCGGTTTCTAAAAAGGTTTTAATTGCATCAATAGCGTAAGTACATGGCTCAGGATCGCCAGGGCCATTAGATAGGAAGATACCACCAGGGTTTAAAGCCAGTACGTCAGCGGCAGAGGTTTGCGCTGGTACTACTGTAAGTTTACAACCACGGTCTACAAGCATACGTAAAATATTACGCTTTACACCGAAGTCGTAGGCAACAACATGAAACTTTTCATCAGCAGCATCAAGGGTTTTAAATCCTTCGCCTAATGTCCAGCTTGATTCGCGCCACTCAAAATTTTCCTTGGTTGAGACAACTTTTGCTAAATCCATACCTTTTAAGCCTGGGAAGGCTTGCGCGGCTTGTAGCGCTTTATTTTCGTCTAGCTCGTCGCCAGCAATAATACACCCGTTTTGTGCGCCTTTATCACGCAAAATTCGAGTTAACTTTCTGGTGTCGATGTCCGCAATACCTAAAATATTACGTTCTTTTAAGTAATCATCTAACGATTGCTCGTTACGAAAATTACTTGCTAGCAGTGGCAAATCACGGATCACTAGGCCTTTAGCCCAAATTTGATTCGCTTCTTCGTCTTCGCTGTTGGTACCCGTATTACCGATATGTGGGTACGTCAAAGTTACGATTTGTTCCGCGTATGATGGATCAGTCAAAATTTCTTGATAACCAGTCATAGACGTATTGAATACTACTTCACCGACTGACATGCCGTCAGCGCCGATTGCAGTACCGCGAAACACTGTGCCGTCTTCTAGGACTAACAGAGCGGATTTAGTCAAGTTAAACCTCCTAACAGTAAAAAACGGGAGTAAGCAATTGCTTAACACCCCGCCAATACCCAGAGGGATCGTCAAAACCAGATTTCTGTGAGCTTAAATTGTTTTACGCAGTCTTAAATGATGCAGATGTAAAGCATTCAACCTTCAATCATTTTTTCTTGCCTAAAACTATTTTTATTCCCACTGAAACCCCGGATTTACTAGCCACTTGGGTATAATTGGAAACACGCATTTAGTAATTTTTGGCAAATTGGCTGCATATTACATTAAGTTAGCTTTTAGGTCTAATATTATTTAGTAAATTGTTACAAACAAGTCACTGTAGGCAAAATTAGACCCAAACAGTTAAAAAAGTAACTAAACTACTTCAGATCTAGTACATCTTGCATATCATAAAGTCCTACAGGTTTATTTTTCAACCAGCTTGCAGCCCTTACAGCACCTAGAGCGAATGTCATTCTTGAACTTGCTTTATGGGTTAATTCGAGTCTTTCGCCCATTGTGGCGAAGTATGCGGTGTGTTCACCTACTATATCGCCCCCTCTTAGTACCGAATAACCAATTTCATTTTGCGATTTAGCGGTCTCCACTTGGCTGCGGTCATATACGGCAACCTCGTCGTGGTCCCAGCCTTTAGCCTGTGCAATTGATTCGCCAATGGCTAATGCTGTGCCCGATGGCGCATCGATTTTATGACGATGATGCGCTTCAAATATTTCAATATCTAAATCGTCACCAAATTTGGTCGCTGCGGTTTGCACAAGGTTCAGTAATACATTGACTCCTACACTGTAGTTTCGCGCAAATACAATAGGAATATGTTTAGCGGCATCGTGTAAAAGTGCCATATCGTCGCTTGTTAAGCCCGTTGTACCAATAACCATAGGAATTTTTTGTGCTACAGCGGTTTTTAAATGGTTTTTCATACCAGCGGGAAGCGTAAAGTCGATTAAAACATCTACATTATCTATTGTGATTTCTTCGCTAAAGCTAACACTGTTATCGGCTGCGCTATTTACTTGATTTACATTAATACCTAATAACGCTGAACTGCTACGAACGTATGCACCTGTAAGTTGTGTTTGTTCTTTAATTGTCGCGGCTTCTAATAGAGCTAAGCCCATTCTGCCATTAGCACCAAAAACGCCTATTCGATTTGTAGTCATTGTTTTTACCTAATTTAAATTTGGATCCGTTTTTTACTAATCTGAGTATATATCCGGTGCATTACAAATACGCGCTTGGGCATTTTTATGCAGTTGGACAAATATTAATCGCTGAAAATAGCGTTACTTTGTAGATATTATCTAAAAGTCATGCAATAGTCAGGTGACCTTTTAATTTAATAATAATAACAATACCAGTTTACTTTAGCCATCTATACATTTAAACTTCTCTTTCGCGTCGATTTGGTCTTTGGCTTGCGGGCGCTGCACTCTCCTAATTTTGTTAATGATTAACATAGTAGGTAGATTTGCTAAATTCAGCTAAAAGAGGAATTTTTGGCTGTTGTAAATTAACTGGTTTCGAGGATTATGATGCAGCCATCATTTAACAAAAATAAAGCAATACTTTCTTTACTACCCCTTTTAACCTTTGTAGCACTATTTTTGGGCTCTGGTTTATATTTACAATCGCAAGGGGTTGACTACGCTTTTTATCAACTTCCTGCTCCAGTGGCTATATTACCCGCCATTATGCTTGCGTTTATTTTAAATAAAGGCACAGTAAACGAGTGTGTAGAGACCTTTATTAAAGGTGCCGGACACAACAATATTATTACCATGTGTTTAATCTACTTACTTGCAGGTGCTTTTTCTGCCGTTGCCAGTGCAACCGGTGGTGTAGACGCGGTAGTAAATGCAGGCTTATCTCTTATTCCACCTGCGTTATTGCTCCCTGGCTTATTTTTAATTGCAGCGGTTGTATCTACTGCAATGGGTACGTCGATGGGAACGATTGGTGCGATTGGTCCTATTGCTTATGCGGTATCAATTAAAACAGGTATAGATCCAGCATTAATGGCAGGTACGATTGTATCTGGTGCTATGTTTGGCGATAACCTATCGATTATTTCCGACACCACTATTGCAGCTACGCGAACGCAGGGCTGTGAAATGAAAGACAAGTTTAAAGAGAATCTTAAAATTGCAGTCCCTGCTGCAATACTAACTATTGGCTTATTGTTTTATTTAACACCTGCGGCGCAAGTTGTTGAAACCAAAGATTACGATATTTGGTTAGTACTTCCTTATGCCTTTATTTTAGTGTTAGCCGTTGCTGGCTTGAACGTATTTGTAGTGCTGTTTAGCGGTATTATTTTTGCTGCATTAATGGGCTTTACAGGAAGTTATGAAGGCGCAAGCTTTGTAAAAGACATTTACAAAGGCTTTACCGACATGCAGGAGATATTTTTACTCTCTATGTTTATTGGTGGATTATCTGAATTTATTCGCATTAATGGTGGCCTTGATTATATTGCTCATAAGATTCAGGCAATTACAAAAATCATTGCAAAATGGCATCGTAAAGTGGCTGATCAATTAGGTATTGCAGCATTGGTTATGACAAGTAATATGTGTATTGCTAATAACACCGTATCTATTATTGTTGCTGGCCCTATTGCTAAAAAGCTGGCAGATGATGGTGAAATAAGCGGTAAACGCTCTGCTAGTTTGCTAGATATTTTTGCTTGTGTAACACAGGGTTCATTGCCTTATGGCGCACAAGCGCTACTGTTAGGTGCAACCTTTAAAATTAGCCCGTGGGAAGTATCAACGTCTTCTTATTACTGTTTTATTTTAGCATTTACGGCGATTACTATTATTTGTTTGCGCCGTAATAAAGCGTAATAAATTGAGTCATTACATGTTGCAGCTTATTAAGTAGGCTGCAACATGTGTTAAATTAGCGATCAACAAATCAATCTCTTCTGCTATAATTGCCGCTTCCGCGTGTCACTAAAATTATAGTTATAAACAGTTATGAAATTTAAAAAATTACTCCCTTTTATTACCCTTACTTCTCTAGCTTTATCATCGTCGGCTTTCGCTGCTAATTGGAGCAGTACAGCAGTACATATAAATAATGGCAGCCAAAAAAATCCATTTTCTAAGCAAGAGTCAGACACCACTGTTTACTCGCTTCAACATGCATCGGGCTATGACTACGGCGATAATTTCTTTTTTATTGATTACAGTAAAGACGATATAGATGACGGTTACCAAGATGCTGATTTTTATGGTGAGTGGTACTCAACGGTTAGCTTATCTGCCATCACTGGTAAGCAAATTGGCTCTGGCGCATTATTAGATGTTGGCCTAACGGGCGGTATTAACGTTGCTGGTGATGCAAAAGTAATGAAGTATCTACCAGGTGTTAAATTAAGCTGGGATGTACCTGGGTTTAACTTTTTTCAAACGCTGTTCACAGCCTACATTGACGATAGTGAAGGTGTAGCAAAAGGCGGCGCACCTATTGAAACTAATAGTTGGATGCTTGATGTAGCTTTTGAATATCCTTTCACTATTGGCTCACAAAAGTTTAGCTTTAAAGGCCACGCTGAATACATCGCAGAGCGTGAAGATGAATTTGGTAACGATGTACAAGCTTGGATACTAGCACAGCCTATTTTAGTGTGGGATATGGGTCACGCCCTTCAAATGAAAGAAAACACACTACTGCTGGGAATGGAATTACAATACTGGCACAACAAATTAGGTACTGAAGTCACTGAATCGGTACCACAAATCCATATTGAGTGGACATTTTAAGCTTCAACAATCAGCTCTTTACTCAGTAATAATAAGCGAAGCACTATTTTAGCTTCGCTTTTTTTCGTCCACGTAAAACATTTAATTGAACAGGTTTAAATACTTAGTTATTGTTGTACTTCTTTTTAAGCCAAGCGCTCGCCTTTAATAGGAGTAACTGAATGTCGTCGATTAAAGTTATTTGTTTCTCTACTTTATTAGTACTAACAAACAATGCCTTAGCTGGCCCTTCTCAAGATACATCCGCCCTTTCTTATGATGCACTATTAAGCAATTACGAATACGATTTTAAGGTAAATTATTTTGCACTTGAGTCGCAAAAACAATCATTAAAAATGGCTTATATTTACTTAAAGCCAACTAAAGCCGATATGCCTACAGTTACACTTATGCATGGCAAAAATTTTAACGCCGACTACTGGACTACCACTGCGCAATACCTGCAATCTTTAGGTTATGGGGTATTAATCCCTGATCAAATTGGTTTTGGCAAGTCGTCTAAGCCAACTAATTACCAGTATTCGTTTGCGACGCTTGCTCATCACACTCACGCGTTAATAGATTCACTTAATATTAAAGAGTCGATTGTACTTGGGCACTCTATGGGCGGGATGCTAGCGAGTCGTTTTGCATTAATGTACCCAAACGCCACTAAAAAGCTAATTTTATTAAACCCTATTGGGCTTGAAAACTACTTGCAGTATGTTGATTACAAAGATACTAATTTTTTCTATAAAAACGAGCTTTCAAAAACACCGGAAGGCGTTAAACGTTATCAGCAAAAAAATTACTACGATGGTAAGTGGAATACAACATATTCAGCCTTAACTGACTTTATAACAGGGCAAATACAAGGCCCAGATAAAGAACAAATGGCATGGGTGAATGCAAAAACATACGATATGATTTTCACTCAACCTGTAATAACCGAATTTAAAGATTTAACTGTGCCAGTTAAATTAATTATTGGTACACGCGATAGAACCGGTCCAGGCTGTAACTGGAAAAAAGAGGATGTTGATTACGAGCTTGGTCGATACGATAAATTAGGCAAACACGCTGCAACACTTATTCCTGACGCACAATTATTCGAACTAGATAACTTAGGGCACCTGCCGCACATTGAAGATTTTGAACGCTTTAAAAATGTATTACAAAAAGCGCTTACAACTAAATAAAGGTGAGTACTGAATACAAAAACCCCTGTAAGTAATTACTCACAGGGGTTTTTATTTAGTAATTAAACTAAATTATACCAATCTGCTTATATATGGGGTCTATTTAACGTTAAGAAAATCACGCTAGAACTAGGCAAAAATTTTTGTATCTAGTTGTTCTCAATAAAAAATTTTTAACGACGTTATAGTGCAATTTAATTCGTTAAATTGATCAAAGATTTATGCAGGTTGGTATTACAACTTACATTGTGGGTTTTTACCCTGTGCTTTAGCTGTACTTTGCTCACTAAGTGCTTTACTCATTTGTGCTTGTAAGTCTTTAATACGACTGCTTGGCGCTGGGTGAGTTGATAAAAACTCAGGTGTTGTACCACTACCTGCTACACTCATATTTTGCCAAAGGGTTACTGATTCTTGTGGATTAAAGCCTGCTTCAGCCATTAAATCTAAACCAATTTCATCAGCTTCTGACTCGTGCGAACGGCTAAATGGCAAAACAACACCATACTGTGCGCCTAAGCCTAGACCCTGCATAATTTCATTACGGTATTGAATGTTACCCATTTCAAGTGCTGCACTACCAAGTTGCATACCGGTATCTAAAATAGAGCTTTGTGAAACACGTTCATTAGAATGCTCAGCAATTACGTGCCCTACTTCGTGCCCTAGCACTGTTGCTAGTTGGTCTTGATTGGTGGCTATTTTTAATAAGCCCGTATGAACCCCAATGTAACCACCAGGTAGTGCAAAAGCATTAGCAGATTCATCTTCAAATACAACTACTTCCCAATTTTGCGACGCGTATTCTTTTGGTAATACAGCCACTACTTTTTCAGCAATGCAATTTACATATGCATTTGTTTTTGCATCTTTATTAATTGGTTGGCTTTTTTTCATATCTGCAAAACTAGCAGTGCCCATTTCACTCATTTGTTGATCTGAGTAAAGCGCTATTTGAGTGCGTCCTGTTGGTGACGTTTTACAACCGACTAAAACGGCTGTCGCTAATACTGCAAGTACTAGTTTTTTCATGATAATTCTCTTAAGTAATGAATTTTTTATTGCTTGTAGAATAGCAAACACAGTACCAATTTAAAATATTTGCTTTATATACCTTTATATTAAAAGGATGCGATAAGACGATAAACTTAGCAGGCAAACTAAGTTTATCCAAATACAATGCCCTGTTACACTATAGCCCTTGTTTTTAGTGATTGTTGAGTTTACACATGGACGCCTCAGCCTCGTCTTTTAATACCCGTATTTTATTGCCTTTATTAGCCAGTATCGTGGCGATTACTCCTTTGGCTATTGATATGTATTTGCCCGCCATGCTGGTAATTGCAAGCGATTTACAAACTAATATGCCAAATGTACAAATATCGTTGAGTATTTACTTAGCGGGTTATTCATTGGGGATGTTATTTTTTGGCCCTATTGCCGATCAAATTGGCCGCCGTAAGCTCGCACGTATTGGCTTAACCCTATTTGGCGCAAGCTCACTTGCACTCGCATTTACAACCGAAATCCATGCGTTTTGGACTCTTAGAGCAGTGCAAGCATTTACGGGAGCGGCAGCTACCGTAGTCGTACCGGGTATTATTCGCCATATTTATCAGCAAAATACAGCTAAGGGAATGTCGTATGTGTCGATGATCATGATGGTAGCACCGTTAGTAGCCCCCTCTGTTGGTTCGTTTATTTTAGGATTTTCTGTTTGGTCAACCATATTTTTGGTTCTTGCTGGATATAGCTTTTTAATATTAGCGTTTGTACAAGTGTATTTAATAGATATACCTATTCATAAAAATGAGAAAAAAGGCCTCGCTCTGTTTTTTGACAGCTATAAAACTGTACTGAGTAATAAAGACGCACGTGCGGATATACTCAGTTCTATGTTTGTATCGTTTGGATTTTTTTGCTTTTTAACCTCAGTACCTTTTATATATTTGGATTTATATGAAGTATCAGAACAATTATTTGGTGTGTTATTTGCGTTTAATGTAATGGCGCTGATGTTTGGTAACTTTTTAAATACACGAATTGTACCAAGGCTGGGCTCTCGAAAAATGCTCTATATTGGGCTTGTATGTGGGTTTGTATCGGGGCTTGCGCTGTTAACATTTAGCTTATTGCACTTATCACTTTATTATATTGTGGCTGCTATTGCGCCATTAATGATGAGTTTAGGTGTCACTGCAAGTAATGCTGATTCGCTAATATTAATGAAGTTTGAAAGAAACACAGGTACAGCAACGGCCGTAATTGGCACACTTCGTTTTGGTAGTGGTGCATTAGTTGGCCCGCTACTCGCCATTATGCACGCAAAAAGCGCAGTGCCATTTTCAAGTTTAATGTTTAGTGCTGTATTACTCACTATGCTCGTACAGCTAATTCACTATAAAAAAGACAAAAAAAATGCCTCAATATGAGGCATTTTTATCAAAGCTAATAATCTTAAATTAATTAAGCGTCAGCAGCTTTAGAAACCATAACCATTGCAGGGCGTAATAAACGACCATTCAATGTGTAACCTTTTTGCATAACAGCAAGTACTGTATTAGGTGTTACATCGTTACTTGGTTGAATTGACATTGCTTGATGAAAATCTGGATTAAACTGCTCACCTTGTGGGTTTACAATTTCAACACCAAATTTAGAAACAGCGTCATTAAAGCTCTTAACCGTCATATCGATACCTTCAAGCAACGGCTTTAGTGTCTCATTTTCTTTATCAGAAAATTCAATAGCACGTTCAAGGTTATCAATTACAGGTAGTAATTCGTTAGCAAATTTTTCTAGTGCAAATTTATGCGCTTTTTCTACATCTTGTGCTGCACGACGACGAATATTATCTACATCTGCTGCGGCACGAACAACACCGTCTTTTTGATCAGCAATTGTTTGCTTTGCAGCTTCAAGCTCTGCATATAACATCGCAATTTCTGCTTCAGGGCTTTGTTCTTGTTCTGCATGCTGATCAGCGGCTTCTACTGCTGCTTCTACATCAGCCTGCATTTTAGAAATTTCTTCGTTTAATTCTACTTCTTGCTCAGGGTTTTGTGTCTGCTCAGACATAAAATACGTGCTCCAATTCTTTACAACTGCGGTAATTATGGGGATTGAATAAAAAGATTCAAGAGTTAGATGCCTCAATTAATTTAAATTCTTGAATTATTTCTTCAATCTGCGCTGATTTAGGACAAATTATACAAAAACGGCTTTGATATTCTTGATTTTTAAAGTACGGCACGCTTATTACAATTAATTCATCGCACTCAGTAAAAGGTAATTTTTCGCTATTAAGTACCGATACACCATTTTTAAAAGCAAGCTTATCTTCTACATAATTTAAAAATGAAACACCAATATTTAAACTTTGTTCGCAGTCTATTTGTTTGTAGAGGTAATTTTCACCAACAACAATACTATTATCTGAGCCTAATTTTTGGCTTAGTTGTCGCGTCCATTGATTAAGCGAATCATGACAATTTCGAGGCGCTGTATTTGCCATAGCTTGCATACGGTACAAACCTTCCATTAAGGTTTGTTGGCTAAATACAGTGTTCAACCAAGTGGCAAATTGATAACGAACAGAGTCTGACGAATCATGAGGTTTATCAATACAAATATTGTGACTCTGCCCTGCCCTATCTATTAATAAAATAAGCCAGTCGGTAGAATCAAAATCAAGCACTTCTACTCTAAACACTTGCTGTGAACTGGCTTGAGGTAAACCAACACAACAACATACTTGATATTTTTGGCTCAAGCCATGCGCTAGCTCAACGAGTTGTGACTGCTGTGGTTGCCAATAATTAGCAATATCAGCAAGCACAAAAAATTCGTCAAACCAATAATCAAACCCTTCATTTGTCGGCACTCGCCCTGCGGATGTATGAGGTGAATACAATAAGCCCACTTTTTCTAAGCGAGCCATAGCATTACGAACCGTAGCCGAACACACTGCCATGCCTTTAAGCTTGGCAATTTTTGTTGATGGAACAGGCAAGCCTTCACCATTACAGTACATGTTCATAACAGCTGAAAAAATTTGCTGATCTCGTGGGTTTAGTTTCATGGTATCTACATCTTGTTGCATGAAAGAGATATCGGGGCGTTTAGTTCTTTTTCAAGTCGTGCAGCTAACTCACTGCGAATAAAATTGAAGGTTTATAGTATTGCTATAATCTGTATTTTCAAACACTTCTGTTTTGAGTTACTCTACTATTATTAAATCTCTTTGTGCGTACATTATGGACTCTCCTTTTAACACCATAGGCCTAATTGGCAAACCTAATCACCCGGGAGCCGCTGCTACCCTTCAGCGTTTACATACCTTTTTACTTGCGCTTGGCTTTGAGGTAATAGTAGAAAAACGCACAGGGAGTCAGTTAGACGATATTCCGCATGACAAACTTGTTAAGTTAGTCGACTTAGGTGAACAAGCCGATTTAGCCATTGTTGTAGGCGGTGACGGTAACATGCTTGGTGCAGCACGCGTACTTGCGCGCTTTAACATTGCTGTAATTGGTGTAAATAGAGGCAACCTTGGCTTTTTAACTGATTTAAACCCTGAAGGATTTGAAGCGAGCTTAGAGCAAGTACTCAGTGGTGAGTATCTTGAAGAAAAACGTTTTTTATTAGAAGTAGAAGTATATCGCCACAACGAATTAAAAAGTGCAAACTCAGCCGTTAACGAAGCGGTACTTCATGCCGATAAAGTAGCGCACATGATTGAATTTGAAGCTTTTATAAATAATGACTTTGTGTTTTCTCAGCGCTCCGATGGTTTAATAGTATCAACCCCCACAGGCTCTACGGCGTATTCACTTTCAGGTGGCGGTCCAATATTAACGCCAGAACTAAATGCTATATCGTTAGTACCTATGTTTCCTCATACCTTATCTAGCAGACCTTTAGTGGTAGATGCCGATAATGAAGTTCGTTTAAAGCTAAGCCTAGAAAATACAGATAGCCTACAGGTAAGCTGCGATAGCCACGTAGTGCTAGCCGTATTACCCGGCGATGAAGTAGTAATTAAAAAAGCCGATAAACAATTGCGCTTAATTCATCCAAAAAATTACTCTTACTACAACGTTTTACGTACAAAACTGAATTGGGGTAGTCGTTTGTACTAATTTTATTGCCAAATTTAGTACTATAAAGCAAAATGGCGACTTAAAATAATAATCAACTAATTTAGGAACGAGTAGCAATGACTTATGTAGTATTCTTTGCTTTACTGCTATTAATTACACTTTTATACAGTTACCTCAAAATTGAGAGTAACCGTAAAAAAGCGATAGAAGCTAGAAAAAAGCTATTTAATGAACGTGTTTCGCATGTAAATACGCGCCTTAAAGCAAAGCTTAATGATCTACTTGATGCTAAAATAATTCGCCCAAAATACGTTCCTCGCATTCAAGCTATTGTAAATAATTTTTTTGTTGTTCAATCACATACAGACGAGAACTTGCAACAGCTTGAAGATACCGCCGACCTACTAATTAATACGTTGTCCAACGAGTTAATTAAAACCAATCAAACAAATATAATTCAACCATTGATCGATAATGTACAGTACTTTGTATCTGAGTTGCCCCAGCAAGGAATTTTATACAATAAGAGTTTTTATATTAATACATTACCTCCCCTCATTGCTCTGCTTAAAACCGAAGAGAGTATACAACCTACTGATATTGTTGATGATCAAATTGATGCATCTTCCCAAACTTCCGATACACAGTTTACTCAAGATGTAAGTGTTGCTTAAATAATAAAAAATTAATTTGCAAAAAACCAAAACACTGTATAAATTAACAGTTAATTGACTGGATGGATAAACAGTATGTTAATTGGTTTAGAAGTTAAAAATTTTGCAATCGTAAGTAATTTAAGCACCGAATGGCGCAGCGGTATGACTGCGATCACAGGTGAGACAGGTGCTGGTAAATCTATTGCTATTGATGCCCTATCGCTATGCTTAGGTGAGCGCGCTGAAGCATCAGCAGTTCGCCCAAGCTCTGATAAAGCAGAAGTATGTGCACAATTTGACTTAACAGATCTACCGCTTGCTCAAGCATTTTTAGAGCAACATATGCTAAGCACTTCTGACAACGAGTGCTTATTACGTCGTGTTGTTTGTAAAAATGGCCGTAGTAAAAGCTATATTAATGGTAGTGCAGTTACCGCATCACAATTAAAAGAACTTGGTCAATATTTAATATCTATTCATGGACAACATGCCCACCAATATTTATTAAAAGCTGAGCATCAGTTACAGCTTTTAGATGCCTATGCAGGGCATCACCACTTAGTAAACTCAGTAAATAAAAACTATAAACAGTTTGCTAACTTACAAAAAGAGTTTAAACACTTAGAACAACAACAGCAGCAACAAGCAGCGCAAAAACAATTGTTAGAGTATCAAGTTGCTGAGCTTGATGAATTTGCATTACAAGAAAATGAGTTTGATTTAATTGAGGCTGAGCATTACAAACTAAGCAATAGCCAAACAATATTAGAATCGTGCCAACGTGAGTTACAACACTTATATGAAAGTGATGAGCAAAACGCTTGCTCATTACTACAGCACAGCGCTCAACAATTTACCGAACTGGCTCAATATGACGAAAGTTTAGCAAGCGTAGCTGCTATGCTTAGCGAAGCCGCTGTACAAGTTGAAGAAGCAAGCCGCGAAGTGCGCAATTACACTGAGCAAGCAGATTTAGACCCGGCACGCTTAGTTGAAGTAGAAAATAGGCTAAGTGGAGCGATGGATTTAGCGCGTAAGCATCATATAAAACCACAGCAGTTAGTTGAGTTTCATCAATCGATTGCTCAAGAACTTGAGTCAATAAGTAATAATAGTAATCGTCTGGAGCAGCTTGAGTCAGAAATAGAAAGCGCGTTACTTAGTTACAAGCAAACTGCTGATGAATTAAGTAAAAGCCGCTGCGAGTATGCTAATACACTTAACACACTAATAAGTGAAAGCATGGCTAATTTATCAATGGAAAACGGTGTTTTTGAAATAGCCTTAACTCAAGAGAGTAATCGTACACCAAACAGCCTAGGCTTTGATAATGTCTCGTTTTTAGTATCAACTAATCCGGGACAACCACTTCAGCCATTAGCTAAAGTAGCATCAGGTGGTGAGCTTTCTCGTATAAGTCTTGCTATACAGGTAATTATTGCCCAAAAAGTAACAACCCCAACGCTTATTTTTGATGAAGTTGATGTAGGTATTTCTGGCCCAACGGCATCTGCTGTAGGTAAGTTATTACGCCAATTAGGTAAATCAACTCAAGTAATTTGTGTTACTCATTTACCGCAAGTTGCCAGTAGTGCACATCAGCAATTTTTTGTAGCTAAAGAAATAGCACAAGGCGAAACGTTTACTCATATGCTGCCTTTAAATAAAGATGGCCGTATTAATGAAATAGCCCGTTTACTTGGCGGCGATAACATAAGCAAAACAGCTAAAGCAAATGCTAAAGAACTAATAATGGCTCACGCCTAATGTGTTAGTAAATAACGTCTTCAAGGATTAAATAATGCACAGTACTTTAGTTGATTTTTGTATAATTTTAAGTTGGTTGTTATTAGTACTAAGCACCTGTTTAATTATATTTAGTAAATATAAACATACTTGTTTTAAACAACGTTTATTTAAGTTTTTAAATAGCTTTTTAGTTTTTCAACTAATCGTTGTGGCCTATTACTTTACTAGCGAAAAAATAAATGGACTAAGTGATTTAGGTGTTAGTTATTGGGTTTTAATTACAATGCAGATTGCGTGTATTGTAATATGCTACATGAGCTTAAAACGCAGAAAGGCTAAAATAAGGCCATCCCTTGATTCGTTTTCAATGGATTAAAGTAAATAAACATTTAAAAAGAGCACGTTCTGTTTTTACCTTGCTCTTTTGCTTTATAAAGTAGTTCATCAGCATGCTTAATATCTAGGTCAATTGAGCGCTCAGCGTTTGCAGCTGTGATGCCAATACTTAGCGTTATATTTACACTATCTGAAAATAAGCTTACAGCTGAAGCTTTAAGGGCATTATGGATTTTTTCTGCAACGAGCTCGCCCTCATCAACGGTTACATTTGGAATCACAATTAAAAACTCCTCACCGCCCCAACGTGAAGCAATCGCATTTTGCGGAATATTATTTTCAAATGTTTTGGCTAAATGGATAAGAGCTTCATCGCCAAAATCATGGCCGAATTGATCATTAATTTTTTTAAAATTATCTACATCAGCTAATAATATTACAAACGGAATATTATTATTTTTAAGTTCATTTTTAAAAGCTATAAGCTTATTCATAGTGAAACGACGGTTTGGCAGATTAGTGAGTGGATCTATAGTTGCTAAAAATTCATTTTTTTGGCTTAAAGCAATTAATTTACTGCTGTATTTTTCTCTTGAAAATTCGTAATAACCACTCAGCGATGCAACAATTATAAAAGCGAGTATGATTCTGACTGGAAACTGCTCAGGATTGTAGTCATATATATTAAATGTATCAGCGCAATAGAAACCGAGAACAATCGCCGATAAAAATAAAACAATATCAAACGTCCCTCGTTTAAGCCCTCGAATTGAATAAGTAACAGGAGACACTATAAATATCCATATAGGCCCTGTACCTTGTGCTCCTCCTGTAAGTACAAGATAAAACATCAGTGCATACAGGTTATATAAAATTACAGTTGCAGACTTCTCTACACCTCTACCTATATTAAACGCCGATAAGTAAACAAACGAAGAAACAACCAAAGTAAATGCTAATAAATAGCTACTGTTAATAAATGCTAAGCTAGCCATCGAAAACGTTGCTATAAAGCCTATTGAGGAAAAGAACCGAACAATGAGCTTCCTTTCTAAATTGTTTGAATATTCGTACATAATTTCTATTTATTTATTAATGTATAAAAGCAAACTTATAGATATAAAGTAAGCAAACCGTAAACAGCGTGCAATAATGAACCTACTTTATATTTAAATCAACTATTAAGGTTAGTAATTAGCACTGACAATTGTGCACATATTTTTAGCCTCTTGCATTTATCTCAGGTAAGTACATTTTTACGATATTAAATTGCTTGGCACTAATACCATTTGCTAAATTATATAAGTACGCCCTTTTATTCCTGCAATAATCGAACTGACTGGTAGTCAAAAAATAATATAAACCTGCACAGTTAAAGATAGTAGTAACTATTCTATGAATTGTGCCTGGACCGAGTAAACAACACATTAATCAATAAAAATGCCGCTACAAAAAAGTACACGCATTATACCAATCCGCGATAATACTCAATCAATTTTAAGGATTGAACTTGGCGCTAACTGCGTTAAAACTTTCGAAATACGACTGCATGAATACAAAGCAATGTAGAGGTAATTACCGAGAACACCTAAGTAACGAAACTTTAGCCTCATTATCGACATAATTTTGTTATCTCAAAATAGATTACTTAATTAAGCGAATTGGTATTAGAGTATATAAACGACATAGAAGAAAGGAGTTTCGATAACGTTTATATATATGAAACGAGCCCTGAAAGCCGCTTAGTAGATACCCAAAGAAATCGCATTTGGCTTAGAAAGAACAACCCATAATAACAAAGCAGTTTCTCTGAAAGTTACTATATAAGGTTTCTACATGAAGTTACTAATAAAAGGTGTTGTTCAAGAAAGCCATACAAAAGGTGGTATAAATATAGCCACATTTGTCACTAATTACGTTGACATTACATTTGGATAAAACAAATAAAAAAGCAAGCCACTTGGCTTGCTTTAAATATCGTTATTTTAAAACGAAAAATTAAACTTTTAAGTAATCCATAATACCTTCTGCAGCGTTACGTCCTTCAAAAATAGCAGTTACCACTAAATCTGAACCACGTACAATGTCGCCACCAGCAAATATTTTAGGGTTAGTAGTTTGATGTGTAAACTCACCTTGTTCTGGTGCGTTAATACCGCCCCAGTTGTTTATTTCTACATCGTATTTTTCTAACCAATCCATTTTGTGAGGCTGGAAACCAAACGCCATAATAACTTGATCAGCTTCAATAACATGTTCTGAACCAGGTACTTCTTCAGCACGGCTTCTGCCTTTTGCGTCAGGTTCACCTAATTTAGTTTTAACCATTTTAACGCCGGTCACTTTACCTTTATCGCTCAGTACAATGCCTTTAGGCTGAACGTTATACGTAAATATAACGCCTTCTTCTTTCGCGTTTTTAACTTCACGTTTAGAGCCTGGCATATTTTCTTTATCACGACGATAAGCACACGTTACTTTTGCAGCATTTTGTCGAATAGACGTACGCACACAGTCCATCGCTGTATCACCACCGCCAAGTACAACTACTTTTTGATTAGCCATATCAATACACGGTTGTTTTGTCTCGTCGTAGCCCATTACACGGTTCGTGTTACCAATCAAAAACGGCAATGCATCGTGAACACCCGCTGCATCTTCATTTTCAAGACCTGCACGCATACTCTGATACGTACCAACCCCTAAAAACACAGCGTCGTAATCAGCTAAAATTTGATCAAGTGTAATATCAACACCTACTTCAACATTTAACTTAAATTCTACGCCCATTTCAGTGAAAATTTCACGGCGCTTTTGCATTACTGATTTTTCAAGTTTAAAAGAAGGAATACCAAATGTGAGTAGTCCACCTATTTCTGGGTGACGATCAAACACCACTGGTTTAACACCGTTGCGCACCAAAATATCAGCACACCCTAAACCTGCAGGGCCTGCACCAATAATGGCTACTTTTTTGTCAGTCCATGTTACATAAGACATATCAGGCTTCCAGCCCATTTTAAATGCCTCATCAGTAATGTATTTTTCAATATTACCAATTGTAACAGCACCAAACTCTTCATCGAGCGTACACGAGCCTTCACACAAGCGGTCTTGTGGGCAAACACGCCCACAAACCTCTGGTAAGCTATTTGTACGATGAGAAAGCTCAGCCGCCTCTATAATACGGCCCGTGCGTATTAACTTTAACCATTGTGGAATGTAGTTATGTACTGGACATTTCCACTCACAGTACGGGTTACCACAATCTAAACAACGGTCAGCTTGTGAGTTAACCTGATTCTCTGAAAAGGGTTCGTAAATTTCTACGAAAGATTTTTTACGTGACGAGATTGGTTTTTTGCGTGGGTCTACACGCTGCACGTCTATAAATTGATATACATTTTCGCTCATACTGCCCCCTTATTGCGCCTGAACACGTAGTTCGGCACTACTGCGAGCGCGATGCCCGAGTAAACTTTTTACGTCACTTGATATTGGTTTTACTAATTTGAACATAGGTAAGTACAATTCAAAGTTAGCCAAAATACTTTCTGCTCTGCACGAACCCGTAAGCTCTAAATGCTCAGCAATTAAGCCGCGTAAATGTTCTTGATGCGACGTTAATTCGTCTAGTGTTACTATTTCGACAAGCTCTGGATTAATGCGTTTTTCAAAATCATTTCGCTCATCTAAAATATAAGCAAAACCACCTGTCATACCCGCGCCAAAGTTAACGCCTACATTGCCCAGTACACATACAACGCCACCGGTCATGTATTCACAACAGTTGTCACCTACACCTTCAACAACCGCTTGCACACCTGAGTTACGAACTGCAAAGCGCTCGCCTGCACAACCTGCAGCAAACAGTTTGCCGCCTGTTGCACCGTATAAACATGTGTTGCCTGCAATTGTGGCTTTGTGACTTTCGAACGACGAGCCAAGTGGTGGACGAATAACTAACTTGCCACCCGCCATGCCTTTACCTACGTAATCGTTTGCATCGCCAACCAGTGTCATTTCAAGGCCACCGGCATTCCACACACCAAATGATTGACCCGCAGTACCGTGTAGCTCAATTGCTACAGGATCTGCCGCCATACCTTGGTTGCCATATTTATCAGCAATATAGCCAGAAAGCATTGCACCTACCGATCTGTCCGTATTACAAATACGACTTACTAGTGAGATACCGCTTGAAGCATCAATTGCTTCTTGCGCCTTAGCAAGTAGGCTCTCATTAAGCTTTCCTAAATAATGTGAGCTATTAGGCGCACTACAATAAAGTGTTTCACCTGTTGGGTTATTAGGCTGAGCAATTACTGAAGATAAATCAATTTTCTTCTGTTTAGCTGTTTTGCCTTCAATGGCTTCAAGCAAATCTAAACGACCGATTAAATCAGTTAAGTTTACAACACCTAAGCTTGCCATGATTTCACGTGCTTCTTGCGCTATAAACTTAAAGTAGTTCATCGCCATTTCTGGTAAGCCGTGGTAATGCTTTTGACGAAGTGTTTCGTCTTGTGTTGCAACACCGGTCGCACAGTTGTTTAAATGGCAAATTCGTAAGTATTTACAACCAAGCGCAACCATTGGGCCGGTACCAAAGCCAAAGCTTTCTGCACCTAAAATTGCCGCTTTAATTATATCTAAACCTGTTTTTAAGCCACCATCAGTTTGCAAACGAATGCGATGACGCAGTCCATTTTCAACAAGGGCTTGCTGCGTTTCAGCAAGTCCTAGCTCCCATGGGCTACCTGCATATTTAACTGAAGTAAGTGGGCTTGCGCCTGTACCGCCATCGTAGCCAGAAATAGTAATTAAATCGGCATACGCTTTAGCAACACCTGTCGCAATGGTTCCTACGCCTGGTTCTGAAACCAGTTTTACAGAAATAAGTGCTTTAGGGTTTACTTGTTTTAAATCGAAAATTAGCTGCGCTAAATCTTCAATTGAGTAAATATCGTGATGTGGTGGTGGCGAAATTAACGTAACACCTGGAACAGAATAACGAAGCTTAGCAATATATGGGGTTACTTTTTCACCCGGTAATTGACCGCCTTCGCCTGGTTTTGCACCTTGCGCTACTTTAATTTGAATAACGTCAGCACTGCGTAAGTAATGCGGCGTTACGCCAAATCGACCTGAAGCGACTTGCTTAATACGCGAGTTTTTCTCGGTACCATAACGCAGCTTATCTTCACCGCCTTCACCAGAGTTTGAACAACCACCTAAGCGGTTCATTGCAATTGCTAGAGCCTCATGCGCTTCTGGCGATAATGCACCAATACTCATTGCTGCTGAATCGAAACGCTTGTATAGGTTTTCTGCAGGCTCTACATCATCGATGCTAATGCCTTGCTCTGGAATTTTAAGCGCAAGCATGTCACGTAAAGTGGCAATAGGACGCGTATTAACAAGTTTTGCATATTCACTGTAATCACTGTATTCACCAGAACGAACTGCTTTTTGCAGGGTTTGGATTACATCAGGATTATAAGCATGATACTCGCCGCCATGTACGTACTTAAACAAGCCGCCGTGGCTTAATAATTTACGCTTACTTAGAGCGAGTTTGTGTAAGCTTTGCTGATCGTCATCAAAGTCGGTAAAGCATGCGCCCTGTATGCGACTCGCCACACCTTTAAAGCACATTTGTACAATAGCGTCAGATAAACCAACCGCTTCAAACAACATTGAGCAGCGATATGACGCAACCGTACTTATGCCCATTTTAGACATGATTTTGTATAAGCCCTTGTTAATGGCTTTACGGTAAGCAAGAGTTACTTCGCAATACGACTTATTAATAATTTTGCTGTCGCTCATTGCAACTAACGATTCATACGCAAGGTATGGATAAATTGCCGTAGCACCAAAGCCTAATAACACAGCAAACTGATGCGCATCACGCACGCTACCGGTTTCAATGATAATGTTTGATTCACAGCGAAGATTGTTATCAACTAATCGTTTTTGTACCGCACCTACAGCCATAGCTGCTGGAATCGGCAAATTTGCTTCATTAAAGTTACGGTCAGTTAAAATAAGCATGATACAACCAGCGGCTGCTTTTTCTTGTGCTTGGTCACAAATACGCGTTACCGCATTTTCTAAACCTTCTTCAACTGTGTAGGTAATATCAATTTTACAGTAGCTGTAATGCGCTTCATCAGCATTTAATAGCTGCTGCATGTCTGCGTACATTAAAATTGGCGTATCAAACTGTAGGCGCTTAGCATGGCCTGTTGTTTCGTTAAATACGTTTTGCTCACTACCAATACATGTCGCAAGCGACATTACATGATTTTCACGCAGTGGATCAATAGGTGGGTTTGTTACTTGCGCAAATTTTTGGCGGAAGTAATCATACAGCGAACGATGCCCTTCACTAAGCACTGCAAATGGCGTGTCATCACCCATTGAGCCGGTTGCTTCTTGGCCGTTTTCACCCATTACACGAATAACGCTATCAAGCTCTTCGTTGGTATAACCAAACATTTTTTGATATTTAGCTAGCGTTTCGTCATCAAATGAGCGATTACCGGCGTCTTGTTCAGTAAGCTCTTCAAATGGAACTAAACGCTTAACGTTCTCCTCAAGCCATGACTTGTAAGGATGGCGAGACTTTAAATCTTGATCGATTTCATCTGAGTGCCAAATTTTACCAAGCTTAGTATCAATTACTAACAGCTCACCTGGTCCTACACGGCCTTTTTCGACTACTTCATCGGCAGTGTAATCCCAAATACCCACTTCTGATGCGAGTGTAATAAAACCATCTTGCGTAATTACATAACGCGCAGGACGAAGTCCATTACGGTCTAAGTTACATGCCGCAAAACGACCATCCGACATAACAATACCGGCGGGGCCATCCCATGGTTCCATATGCATAGAGTTAAAGTCGTAAAATGCACGTAAATCGTCGTCCATTGCACGGTTTTTCTGCCATGCAGGTGGCACGAGCATACGCATAGCGCGGAATAAATCCATGCCACCAGCTAAAAATAGCTCAAGCATATTATCTAGGCTTGATGAATCAGAACCGGTTTCGTTTACAAACGGCGCTGCGCTTTGTAAATCAGGAATAAGCGGTGACGCAAACTTGTATGAACGTGCGCGTGCCCACTGGCGGTTACCTTCAATAGTATTAATTTCACCATTGTGTGCTAAATAGCGGAAAGGTTGAGCTAAAGGCCAACGCGGCTGAGTATTAGTAGAAAAGCGCTGATGGAAAACACAAATCGCACTCGTCATACGAATATCAGCTAAATCCAGGTAAAAATTTGGTAAATCTGCAGGCATCATTAAGCCTTTATAGATAGTTACCAAACCAGATAAACTTGCGATATAGAAAGCTTCGTCATCAACAATGCGCTTTTCAGCGCGGCGGCGTGCTACATATAAGCGACGCTCTAAGTCTTTAGAACGCCAACCTTCTGGCGCGCTAACAAAAATTTGTTCAAAACCTGGTAATTGCTGTACAGCAATAGGACCCAACATAGATGGGTCAGTTGGCACAACGCGCCAACCTAAAATATTTAACGTTTCTTTTTCTAATTCTTCGCTAAGTATTTGTTTTGCAGCTTGCGCTAAAACAGGGTCTGAATTTAAAAATATCATACCCACTGCGTAGTTTTTGCCTAAGTGCCAGTTATGTTCACTAGCAATAGCACGGAAAAAGCTATCTGGTTTTTGTAATAATAAACCACAGCCATCACCTGTTTTGCCATCGGCAGATATACCACCACGGTGCTGCATGCGATCAAGCCCCGTAATAGCAGTACGAATAAGCCTATGACTAGCTTGACCATTAACTTGGGCTATTAAGCCAAAGCCACAATTTTCTTTTTCTAACTTTGAGTCGTATAACATAGACCCCTCCCCTTGCTGCACTGTTAGCGTGGATGAACTGCTCGACGATTTGCTAACAGACGGACAAAACTAGCCTCTATCTTAAATAGAGTCAATAGCACTTTGAATACATATTCACATTCTTGAATATTTCTCACTTCATAGCAAGATTTCTTTTTATCATTATTTTTAACATTTAGCGTTATTTTAACCACTATTTTTTCATGACACTGGTGTCAAGTTTAACATATTGTAAAAAACACGAGCCCTCAGTGTGCCAGCTTACGTAAACGTAAAGACAACCGAAAGTGAATAAGTATTCAGCGCTAGAGGGGCTATTCAGTTAACATTTAGATAGTTTTATGCTATTTCATTACTTTAATGGCTTAACATCCCCGATTATTGCTGCTCATTAGTATAGTTATGAAAGTTCATGTCATTTTTTGTAAGTTAATAGTGAATTTTTATTTAAAACTATGTCCGATGTAGGCATAAACTTTAAAGTCTAGAAAGCAAAACGCCTAAAATATATAGCCCAGAAGGGAGTTACAAATTTAAACGTAAAGTCTGGCAATACGCTTGCCCTATTATAAAGTTCTGAGTTGATAAATGAATTAAAGCAACAGGAGTCTCTACTTATATAGAAAAAAGTAATACGAATTATCAGCTACGAAATAAAAATTCACACGAGTCAGGCTCCAACGCCAATGAAATACATATTCAGGTCGAATTTGTACCCCAAGCTTGTGTTATAAATGTGAGCGACTGTGGCAAAGGAATGAGCGAGCAAGTAATGGCAAATGCTTTAGTGCCCTTTTATTCTACAAAAAGTACGGGGAGTGGTTTAGGGCTAGCCTTATGCAGAGAAATAGCAGAAGCGCACCAGGGGCATATAAGTTTACATAACAAAATAGAGGGCGGCTTAAACGTACAAGTGAGCCTTCCTTATTCGTAAATTCACAAAAATTAAAAACAACAAAGCCACTTAAAAAGTGGCTTTGTGTTTAAAGAGCTTAATAACCTGATAGCAGGTTGAGTAATAAAATTACTCTGCGTCAGCTTCTTTATATTTAGCAGCAGTTTCTGTAATTAACGGTTGTAATTCACCGCGTTGAAACATTTCGATAATAATGTCACAACCACCAACTAACTCGCCATCTACCCAAAGTTGTGGGAATGTTGGCCAATTTGCGTATGCTGGAAGCTCAGCACGAATGTCTGGGTTAAGTAAAATATCAACGTATGCAAATGGTTCACCACATGACATTAACGCTTGCGATGCTTGTGAAGAAAAACCACAATTAGGTAATTTTGGTGACCCTTTCATGAAAAGGATTATTGGGTTTTCTGAAATTTGCTGTTTAATTTTATCAATGGTTTCCATCTACAACCTCAAAGTAACGATAGCTAAATATATTTAGGTCTTGAAAATAACTCATCGTGACCACAAATATATAACTTAATATGGGCAAATAAAGCCGCAATTGAAATAGTCTTTCGCAATAGCATTGCTGTTTGCTTAAACTTGAGTAAAATACTCAACAATTATAGTAACACTATATTACCGCTTGGTATAGGTAACTGCTCTGTTTCAACAGACATTACGTATTACCAAATGGACTATCAACCAAAGAAGATGGAGATAAAAAAATGGCATTTGAACTACCGTCACTACCATATGCAATCGACGCACTTGAGCCACATATTTCAAAAGAAACACTAGAGTTTCACCATGGCAAACACCACAACACTTACGTGGTTAAGCTTAATGGTTTAATCCCTGGTACTGAGTTTGAAAACAAATCTCTAGAAGAGATCGTATGTTCATCAGAAGGCGGCGTATTTAACAACGCAGCACAAATCTGGAACCATACTTTTTACTGGAACAGCTTATCTCCAAACGGCGGCGGCGAGCCTACTGGCGCAGTTGCTGATGCAATCAACGCCAAATGGGGTTCTTTTGATGCGTTTAAAGATGCATTAAATGACAAAGCAGTAAATAACTTTGGTTCAAGCTGGACGTGGTTAGTTAAGCTTGCTGATGGTTCACTAGACATCGTTAATACATCTAACGCTGCTACACCATTAACTGATGATGGCGTTACTCCAATCCTTACAGTGGATTTATGGGAACACGCTTACTACATTGATTACCGTAACGTTCGTCCAGATTACCTTAAAGGTTTTTGGTCGCTTGTTAACTGGGAATTCGCGAACGCTAACCTCGCTTAATTAGCCTTTAAACGCTAATGTAAAAAAGACGCTTAGGCGTCTTTTTTTGTTTCTTGTTTATCACACCTAAGCGCCTCATCATTTAATAAAACACTTTTAGTAACATGATCTTTTTTCACTTAAATTTTTAATTTTATTGCACAAAAATACAAATTCGTGACTAGACTTTAAAATGTAAGCACCTTTTTACAGCGGGTTTCGGAGGTTATTATGACGATTTTTGAGCATTACCAAGCACGATACGAAGCGGCACAGGAAGAAGAATACAGTATCGCTGAATTTCTTGAGATTTGTAAAACCGATAAGTCTGCCTACGCCAGCGCACCAGAACGCCTACTCATGGCAATTGGCGAACCAAACATGGTAGATACCGCAACGGATGCACGACTAAGCCGGTTATTTTCTAATAGAGTAGTTGCGCGCTACCCTGCCTTTGCTGATTTTTATGGTATGGAAGACGCCATTGAGCAAATAGTCTCTTATTTAAAACACGCCGCCCAAGGGCTTGAAGAATGCAAACAAGTGCTTTATTTACTTGGACCTGTTGGTGGGGGTAAATCATCCATTGCCGAAAAACTAAAATATTTAATGCAGCAAGTGCCTATTTATTCAATTAAAGGCTCTCCGGTAAACGACCATCCTCTTGCATTATTTGACCCAATAGAGGACGCCGAGGTACTTAAGCAAGAATACGGTATTAAACCGCGCTACTTAAAAACCATTATGTCCCCTTGGGCTGGCAAACGCTTAAAAGAATTCAATGGTGATATTAGCCAGTTTAGAGTGGTTAAGCGCTACCCCTCAATTTTAAACCAAATAGGCATTGCCAAAACCGAACCTGGAGATGAAAACAACCAAGATATTTCGGCGCTAGTGGGTAAGGTCGATATTCGCCAGCTTGAGCACTTTGCTCAAAACGATCCTGATGCATACGCCTACTCTGGCTCTTTATGTTTAGCTAACCAAGGGCTGATGGAATTTGTAGAAATGTTTAAAGCGCCTATTAAAGTGCTGCATCCTTTACTTACCGCAACCCAAGAAGGTAACTATAACGGCACAGAAGGCATTAGTGCTCTGCCTTTTAATGGCATGATCCTCGCTCACTCTAATGAGTCTGAGTGGCAAACCTTTAAAAACAATAAAAACAACGAAGCATTTTTAGACCGTGTTTATATTGTAAAAGTACCTTACTGCTTACGTGTAACTGAAGAAATTAAAATTTACGACAAATTACTTGAGCACAGCGAGCTATACAACGCGCCATGCGCGCCGGGTACACTTAAAACATTGGCGCAATTTACGACGCTATCACGTTTAAAAGAGCCAGAAAATTCAAGTATTTATTCTAAAATGCGGGTATACGATGGCGAAACTCTAAAAGACACCGACCCTAAAGCAAAATCGTATCAAGAGTATCGTGATTACGCAGGTGTTGATGAAGGTATGACGGGGCTCTCTACTCGCTTTGCGTTTAAAATTTTATCCCGCGTGTTTAACTTTGATACCACAGAGGTTGCCGCAAACCCAGTGCACTTATTTTATGTACTTGAGCAACAAATAGAGCGCGAACAATTTTCAAGCGAAATAGAAGAGCGTTATTTAAGCTTTCTAAAAGGCTATTTAATTCCGCAATATGTAGAGTTTATAGGTAAAGAACTGCAAACCGCTTATTTAGAATCGTATTCAGAATACGGACAAAACATTTTTGACCGTTATGTTATTTATGCAGACTTTTGGATACAAGACCAAGAATATCGCGACCCTGATACGGGACAACTATTTGACCGCGAGGCACTTAATGCCGAACTTGAAAAAATAGAAAAGCCAGCAGGTATTTCTAACCCTAAAGATTTCCGTAATGAAATAGTGAACTTTGTATTGCGTGCCCGTGCGCATAACAACGGTAAAAACCCACTATGGACAAGCTACGAAAAACTACGCACGGTGATTGAGAAAAAAATGTTCTCTAATACCGAAGATTTACTCCCTGTTATTTCGTTTAATACTAAAACGTCTGCAGAGGATCAGCAAAAGCACGAAGACTTTGTGAACCGTATGGTCGAAAAAGGCTATACACAAAAACAAGTTCGCTTGCTTTCTGAGTGGTATTTACGGGTTAGAAAATCGCAATAACCTTCATAGTCGTAGTATATAGGAGGTCAATATGGCGCATTTTATAGATAGGCGTTTAAACGGTAAAAACAAAAGTACGCTTAATCGCCAGCGCTTTATTAGGCGCTATAAAAAGCAAATTAAAGAAGCGGTTTCAGATGCGATTAACAAGCGCAGCGTTACAGATTCAAGCTCTGGTGAGAGTATTTCTATTCCACAGCGCGATATCAGCGAACCTACATTTCGTCAAGGGCAAGGCGGGAATAGAGAACAAATTCACCCAGGCAACGATCAATTTTCTACAGGTGATAAAATTGAGCGCCCTAAAGGCGGACAAGGCGGCGGTGCCGGTGAAGGTGACGCCAGCGATTCGGGCGAAGGACAAGATGAGTTTGTATTTTCAATATCAAAAGATGAATACCTTGATTTACTGTTTGAAGATTTAGAGCTCCCCAACTTACAAGAAAACCAGCTTGATAAGTTAGTGCAAATGAAAACCCATCGCGCAGGGTTTTGTAGTGATGGTATACCTAGCAATATTGATATTGTCCGCTCATTACAAGGCTCGCTTGCACGGCGTGTTGCCATGAGTGCAGGTAAAAAACGCCGTTTAAAAGAGCTCGAAGAACAACTTGCTCTGCTGCTTGCTGGTCCACATAACGATAAAGCAGCAATTGCTTTATTACAAAAAGAAATTGCAGCATTAAAAGTGCAAATTAAGTCGGTTCCATTTATTGATAACTACGATTTACGTTTTCGTAATTACGAAAAACGCCCTCATCCCACCAGCAAAGCGGTGATGTTTTGTATTATGGATGTGTCAGGCTCAATGGATCAGCCAACAAAAGACATGGCAAAACGGTTTTATATTTTGCTCTATCAATTTTTAACACGCAGCTATAAAGACATAGACGTTGTTTATATTCGCCACCACACACAAGCAAAAGAAGTAGACGAGCAAGAGTTTTTTTATTCTCAAGAAACTGGCGGCACTATTGTTTCAAGCGCACTTAAATTAATGAACGAAATAATAAAAGAGCGTTATCACGCAAACGAGTGGAATGTATACGCCGCACAAGCCTCTGATGGCGATAACTGGGCGGACGACACCCCGCAGTGTGGTGAAATTTTACTTAATAAGCTCTTAAGCGCAGTACGCTATTTTGCTTATATTGAAATAACCACTCGTGCCCATCAAAGCCTATGGCGCGAATATGAATCCATAACACACAGCCATAATAATTTCGCCATACAGCATATTCAAAGCGTTGAAGATATCTACCCAATTTTTAGGGAGCTATTTAAAAAAGGTCGTCAGCAGCAAAACTCTGCATAGCCTAAAGCGAGGTAGCATTATGAATGATAAACGAATGAGTGATGGCCCAGATTGGACCTTTGATTTATTAGATGAGTACCAAAGTGAAATTGCCCGTGTTGCAGCTCACTACAGGTTAGACACATACCCTAATCAAATTGAAGTGATAACCGCAGAGCAAATGATGGATGCTTATTCAAGCGTTGGTATGCCTATTGGCTACAGTCATTGGTCTTACGGTAAGAAATTCATCCAAACAGAGCAAAATTATAAGCGCGGACAAATGGGTCTCGCTTACGAAATAGTGATAAATTCGGACCCTTGTATTGCGTACTTAATGGAAGAAAACACCCTACCTATGCAAGCGCTTGTAATGGCACATGCATGTTACGGACATAACTCATTTTTTAAAGGTAATTACTTATTTAAAACCTGGACAGATGCAGGTTCAATTATTGATTACTTGGTATTTGCTAAAAACTACATAAGCCGCTGTGAAGAAAAGCACGGTATTACACAAGTAGAAGCCCTACTCGACTCATGTCATGCATTAATGAATTACGGAGTCGATCGCTACAAACGTCCACAACAAATATCGTTATTTGAAGAACAAAAACGTCAACAAGAGCGTGAAGACTACCTTCAATCGCAAGTAAATGAATTATGGCGGACTATTCCTGAGCAACAGCAAGAAACCAAAAAGAAAGTACGCCATTTTCCTTCTGAACCTCAAGAAAATATTTTGTATTTTATTGAAAAAAATGCCCCATTACTCGACTCTTGGCAACGTGAAGTTATACGTATTGTTCGTAAAATTTCGCAATACTTTTACCCACAAAAGCAAACTCAAGTAATGAACGAAGGTTGGGCAACTTTTTGGCATTACACCATCCTTAATCACTTATATGATGAGGGAAAACTCACCGACTCTTTCATGTTAGAGTTTTTACAAAGCCATACCAACGTAGTTTATCAGCCACCTTATAACAGTAAGTATTATTCAGGTATCAACCCATATGCTTTAGGCTTTAATATGATGGTTGATATTCGCAGAATATGTGAACACCCAACTGAAGAAGATAAACGTTGGTTCCCTGAATATGCAGGCAGTAATTGGCTAGATACACTGCATTTTGCAATGGAAAACTTTAAAGATGAGAGTTTTATTAGCCAGTTTTTATCGCCTAAGTTAATTCGTGATTTTAAATTATTTACTATTATTGACCATACTAATAATCCCCATTTAGAAATTGGCGCAATACATAACGACAACGGCTATAAAGCTGTAAGAGAAGCGCTCTCAGCGCAGTACAACTTGAGTAATCATGAACCCAACATTCAAGTATATGACGTTGATATTAGAGGTGACCGTTCACTAACCCTACGCTACGTACCTCATAACAACATTCCTTTAGCAAACTCGCACGAGGAAGTACTTAAGCATCTTTACAGATTATGGGGCTTTAAAGTAAAACTAGAGCAAGAGTCAAATTCTGGTGAGGTTTCAATGATTGGTCAATGCCCAATAGATGACTCTAGACACACAACACAATAATGAAGAGCAATAAAATTTTCATACTGATTGGGTTTGCTCAGCAGGTTATAAAAACACGGTATTATTTAACCCTAAATTCTGGATATAAAAAATGACGCTTAAGCGTCATTTTTTATATCTTCGTAGGCTATTACTTTATTTCGCCCTGTATTTTTAGATTGGTACAGTGCTTTATCTGCAGCCTCTATCCAGCGCTCATGATTTTTAAAATCATTACTGCTACCAGCCAGCCCTATACTTACCGTCATTGTTATTTCAAAGTGTTTATACTTAACAGGGTTAGTTTCAATCAATACCCTTAAACGCTCAGCAAATACAAAAGCGCCTTCTTTATCTGTATCAAGTAATGTTACTGCAAACTCTTCACCGCCATAACGCCCTGCAACATCAGTTTCGCGCAGCGTCGTACGTAGTAAGTTAGATAGATGACGAAGCGATTCATCACCACAGCTATGGCCATATTCATCATTTATTTTTTTAAAGTGGTCAATATCAAACATTAATAATGTACTACAGCCACCACTTCGCTTAACTCTCAAAAACTCTTGGCGTAGCGTACCTTCCCAGTGTCCACGGTTTGCAAGCTGCGTTAAGCTATCTGTTTGACTTACTTGTTCTAATTTTTTGTTTAACTCTTCAAGCTCTTTTTTATTTACCGCGACATCTGTTACATCATACAAAATAATACAAATATGGCTAACTTCGCCCATCGTATTTGTAAGAGGGATAAATGTCGCATTTTGATACATGTAATCAGCTTTACCAGTAATAGGTCGATAATTTTTAAACCTAAAAATGTATGGCTGCTGCTCCCAAATCGTAAAAGAGCGGTTTTTTAAAACAAAAACCGATTCTGATTTACTTCTAAACCATTTTTCGTCTATTGCTGGAAATAAATCAAATAGGTCTTTATCTTTTACTGCGCTTGGTAGAAGCCCTGAATGGTTTTCCATAAAACCATTCCATACACACACCTTATAATCTCTATCAAGTACTACAAGGCCTACATCAACGGTATTAAACATATCCATAAGCCAATGGATCTCATTCATTTCTAAATCTGCAGCCATAACTTAATCTTCTAATAGGTAAGCAACTTTATACTTCAAAGTTTTAAGTGAATCTTCAGTAAATAACAGCATGAGGTCGCAATTTATATCATGGTTTTCAATACCGTAACTAATCTCTATAGCAAGGGTGCGTTGCCAACGTGACTTGTTTGATTTAACCAGCTCAGACACATCTCTGTGTTGGCCAAGTACTATTGGGTGCCCTTGGCTAAATGACATATCGAGCTGTTTTGAAAGACCCGTTAAAATAGCACCTATCAAAATATTACTAATATCCATAAGCAGCTCAAGTTCAATTTTATCGTTTAACTCGCCGTCATAATTCATCAAAGAAGCTATTTCTTTAAAGCTTGAATCATTTAAAAGTAATAGCGCCTCGCCCGAAATGCCACCGCCAATAAAGCCCTGGCACACACCCGATGTAGCTGCATTATTATCTATAGACTGCAGCGCCATATCGAGTTCATTAACTTCCAAAATATTCACATTAGGAATTGGTAGCTCTACAAACACATTAAGAAGACGTGCAAGTAAATCCCCAGCCTGTCCCATAGCAACGTTAGTGAGTTCTTGGTATATATCCCGAACATCAGGGTCGACTTGCTCTCCAAGCGAATGAGAGAGACGCTCACGCATGGCTTTATCTTTAATCCCATGGTGTTCAATTATGCTGGCTAGTTTTTCGGGGGAACATGGTTTTTGAATGAAATCGATAGCACCCAGTTCAAGCACTCTTTGATGTGCACTTGGCTGTATATCACCAGAGACAACAACAGTGAGTATGTTTAGCCCCTGTTCTTTCATAGCGATTAATACTTCATACCCATCCATTTCAGGCATGTTTAAATCGAGAAAAAGTATTTCTGGTTCAATTAACTTTATTTGCTTTATGCAATCAACGCCGTCGAGTGCAAATTCAACTTTAATATCCCAATCTTCAGGTAATGAACGAGCTAGCTGACGCCTAGCTAATTTTGAGTCATCACATATTAGTACCGATGTTGACATATTATCTCTCTGTTTCTAAACCAGTAATGAGCATTAAAATCATTTTATGATGGTTTTTATTTTTATTATTGAAGATATATTTTGTAACTTCATGTTAATCAAAGTTTAGCACAGTTACAATTTTTATATTGCAGAACTAATCCCAACTTCATTAGGGCGGTATAATCTCTTGGTTACTATAGCGCAGTATAATACACTGACGCCCATTGCGTTAATTTAAAAGGAAATACCTTATGTTACGTTCACTTACCTTTGCTTTGAGCGCATTTTGCTCTGTGGCTATTGCAGCCGATTACCCAGAAAACACGCTAGACATAGGAAAAGTATCTGCACAAGGCAAACCAGTCACTTTATTAGGCAAAGGGATCTCTGTTGGAGATAGCGCGCCAAATTTCAAAGTAGTTGATGACAACTTCATCCCTGTAACGCTTGAGGATTACAAAGGCCAAGCTGTATTGATAAGTGTAGTGCCAAGTCTTGATACAGGTATTTGTAGCCTGCAAACTAAGCATTTTAATGAAAAAGTAGCCTCGCAATTTCCAAGTGTTGTAATGCTAACAATTAGTGCTGATTTACCATTTGCTCAAAAGCGTTTTTGCAAAGCTGAAAATATCGATAAAATCACTACGTTATCAGATTCTGTTTGGCGCGATTTTGGCCAAAAATACGGATTGATTATTAAAGATATGGGCTTATTAACGCGAACGGTATTTATTTTAGATGAAAGACATAACGTCATTTATAAACAATTAGTTAGTAGCCTTTCAACTGAACCAGAATACAACAGCGTAATTGAGAAACTTAAAACGCTTTAAAGCCGATTAAATAGCACTGATTAAGCAATGCTAAACAACCTTAAAACAAAAAACCGCCAATTGGCGGTTTTTTAATGTGCTTTTATAATTAACCTAAAAGCTCACCAAGTTGTGAACTTACAGCTTCAACAGCTTGTGTACCATCTAGTTTGTGGTATTGAGTATTACCAGCAGCAGCTTCTGCTTGGTAGTAATCAACTAATGGCATAGTTTGCTCGTGATAAATACCTAAACGTTTACGTACTGTTTCTTCAGTATCATCAGCGCGAACAATTAAGTCTTCCCCAGTTTCGTTGTCTTTACCTTCCACTTTTGGTGGATTATATACAATATGGTAAACACGACCAGAACCAGGATGAACGCGACGTCCGCCCATACGTTCAACAATCACTTCGTCAGCCACGTCAAATTCAATAACGTGATCAACCACTACGCCATTTTCTTTCATCGCATCAGCTTGAGGAATTGTGCGTGGGAAGCCATCAAGTAAAAAACCTTTCTCACAATCAGCTTTAGTAATACGCTCTTTTACTAAACCAATAATAATATCGTCAGAAATTAGTTGACCAGCATCCATTACTTTTTTTGCTTCTAAGCCTAATGGCGTGCCCTCTTTAATTGCTGCACGTAACATGTCGCCAGTAGAAATTTGTGGAATACCGTATTTGTCCATTAAAAACTGAGCTTGAGTACCTTTACCTGCACCCGGCGCGCCCAAAAGAATAATGCGCATATTATTGTCCCCTAGTATGGATATTTATTTTAAAGCCTGAATTCTTCCACAAGCGCCGCCGATACTCAAGCAACTTATACTAATTGATGAGTTGTTGATGTATTTACAGCGCATTAAAAAAGGGAACATACGTTCCCTTTTATTTAAAGTATATAATTTATACTTTTATTAACTAAATAGTTAACTGACTACTTGCTTAGTTCAAGCATTAGTTTGTTTAGGCGAGTAACAAATCCTGTTGGATCTTTAAGTGTACCGCGCTCTGCAAGTAATGCTTGGTCTAATAAAACATGTGACCACTGTGAAAATTTATCTTCATCTTGTTCGTCATTCAAATGCTTAACAAGTTGATGCTCTGGGTTTAGCTCAAACACAGGCTTTGCTTCAGGGGCTGCTTGACCAACAGATTCCATTAGCTTTTGCATTTGTGAGCTCATGTCGTTGTCGTCGCTTACAACACATGCTGGAGAATCTGTTAAGCGGTGCGTAAAGCGCACTTCTTTAACGTCATCACCTAGTGCTGTTTTAATACGCTCAACAAGGCCTGCCATTTCTTTTTCAGACTCTTCTTGTGCTTTTTTAGTTTCTTCGTCGTCCAGCTTACCTAAATCTAAATCACCACGTGTGATTGACTGTAGCTGCTTATCAGCAAATTCAGTTAAGTGGCTCATCATCCACTCGTCAACACGGTCACTTAGTAACAATACTTCAATCCCTTTTTTGCGGAAAATCTCTAAATGAGGAGAATTTTTCGCAGAAGTAAATGTATCAGCTACTACATAGTAAATTTTGTCTTGGTCTTCGTTCATACGTTCAACATATTGCTCAAGCGACACATCTTGCGTTTCTGAATCGGTATGAGTAGACGAAAAACGTAGTAGCTTACATACGGCTTCTTTATTTGCCGCATCTTCAGCTGGGCCTTCTTTCATTACTTGGCCAAACTCATTCCAAAATACTTGGTAATCGTCAGCTTTGTTTTTAGCCATACGCTCAAGCATTTTAATAATGCGCGATGTACACCCTTTACGAATAGCTTGCGTTACTTTGTTGTCTTGTAGAATTTCACGAGATACGTTTAGAGGTAAATCGTTTGAATCTAGTAACCCTTTTACAAAGCGAAGGTAGCTTGGCATGAACTGCTCAGCATCATCCATTACAAATACACGTTGTACGTAAAGCTTTAAGCCACTTTGACGTTCACGGTTCCATAAATCGAAAGGTGCTTTTTTAGGGATGTATAAAAGGCTCGTGTATTCAGTTTTACCCTCAACCTTATTATGTGCCCAGCTAAGTGGATCTTCCCAGTCGTGGCTTACGTGCTTGTAAAACTCTTTGTATTCTTCATCAGAAAGCTCTGACTTATCACGCGTCCACAATGCAGTTGCACGGTTAATGCTTTCCCACTCACCTGGTACTGCTGGAATTTTTTCGCCGTCTTCGCCTTCAGACTCTGGTACTTCTGCTTTAAACATTTGTACAGGTGTTGAAATATGGTCTGAGTATTTTGTAACAATGCCACGTAAGCGGTAATCGTCAGCAAATTCTTTTTCTTCATCACGAAGATGTAAAATAATGTCGGTACCACGACCTTCTTTTTCAATTTCTTGAAGCGTGTATTCGCCTTCACCTTGAGATTCCCACTCGTAAGCGGTTGTTTCACCGGCTTTACGTGTACGAACAGTTACTAAATCAGCAACAATAAATGCTGAGTAAAAACCAACACCAAATTGACCAATTAATTGTGAATCTTTACTTTGATCACCCGTTAAGTTTTTGAAAAACTCAGCAGTACCCGACTTTGCAATAGTACCCAATGAGCTTATTACTTCATCACGTGTCATACCAATACCATTATCAGAAATGGTAATTGTATTTGCTTCTTTATCTGCGCTAATACGAACACGTAAATCGGCATCACCTTGGTAAAGGTCGCCTTGAGATAGCGCTAAAAAGCGTAACTTGTCTGCCGCATCTGATGCGTTTGACACAAGTTCGCGTAAAAATATTTCTTTATTAGAATAAAGAGAATGAATCATTAAGTTTAATAATTGTTTTACTTCTGTTTGAAAGCCTAATGTTTCTTTTTGTGCTGCAGTCATTTATATATCTCCAATTTGCAAAGTGTCTGCGTTATGCACTTAATATGGGGTGAGGTGTAAGAACTTCAAGGGAAAAATCAAAAAAAGGTGAAACGAAAAAATAGAATATCTCGTTTATCTAAAATGGGTGCGGACAATTAATATGAATCTTTTCACCTGTTGTTGGATGTTCAAAATATAAATCGCTGGCATGTAATTGTAAGCGTCCTGCCATGTACTCACTTTGCGCACTTTTATATAAATCACAGCCTAAAATTGGGTGCCCTATAAACTGGCTGTGTATTCGTAATTGATGGGTACGTCCGGTAACGGGCGTAAATTGCACTAAGGTTCTGCACGGTTGTTTAAGCCGCTCAAGCACACTGTATTCACTCACCGCTACTTTGCCCATCGTTTGGCAAATTTTAACTCGCGGAAAAAGCAGTTTATCTTTTGCTATTGGCGCAGTAATTTGCCCTTCATCAACAGCTAAGCTACCCTCTAACATGGCTACATAACGCTTTTGAATAGTACGCGCCTGAAACTGTTTATTAAGATGCTTTGATGCTTTGGCGTTTAATCCAACAATCATAATGCCCGATGTACCCAAATCTAACCGATGCGGTAACTTAGCCTCAGCAAATGCGGCTGTTAACCCTTTTTGACCATGTACTAAACGGTAATGTACTGAGTCCCAGTTAAGCGGATTCTTACCAGACAAACTTAATAACCCACTGGGTTTATTGATCAGTAAAATATCATCATCTTGATATAATATTTCAATAAACCCGTCGCACTTAGGCGCTACAAAGTCATCAACAATCATTTGTGACTCTACTGGTGTATCCAATATTGAGTTAGCCATTAAATTAGTCAATATCTTTTGAATGAAGCGCTTTTAAAGCCAATACTTGCTCACGTAAATCGTCTGCTACTACTTTTTCAGCGGCAATCGGGGTACCTACTGCAACCGACACTAAAGAGCATTTTAATCGTGGTAGTTGCCACTTAGCTTTTCGGCTAAACATACTTCCCCACAAGCCCCCTAAATGCACAGGAATAACGGGCACAGGTGAGCGCTCAATAATGCGCTCGATTCCACGGCGAAAAATATCGATAGAGCCGTCACTGGTTAGTTTTCCTTCAGGGAAAATACCAACAAGTTCACCTTTATTAAGCGCAGCAGCCACTTCGTCAAACGCTTTTTTAAACGCTTCCGGATTGGTTTTTTCACTGTTAATGGGAATAGCTTTGGCCATTTTAAATAACCAATGTAGGGCTGGCGAATAATAAATAGGGGCAAATACCATAAATCGGATAGGCCTTGGTGATGCTGCTAAAATAAACATCCAATCGACAAAGCTCACGTGATTACACACTATAACGGCAGCGCCTTCATCTGGAATATTACTTTCACCTTTTGTACGCACTCTGTACATACAAATAGCTAAAATATATATAATAAATCGTAAAAAGAACTCTGGTACTTTGGTATAAATATAAACAGATATAAGCAAGTTTAGCCCAGCAAGTAACAGTAGCAACTCTGAAATACTCCACTGAAAAACAGACAGCGTTACAATACTTAAAACAGCACTGCCCACCATAAACAGTGCATTTAATACATTGTTAGCCGCTATAACTCGTGAGCGACTCGACTCTTCAGTACGCTGTTGAATAAGCGCATACAGAGGTACAGTATAAAAACCAGAGCCAATACCAATGCCTGCCATCCATACAAAATGCCACAACATGTCGCCTGTTTTTAATAACTGATCAAGCGTCAATAATTCAAGGTTTTGAGGTAAATAAGAGCTAATAGCGCTCTCTTGGCTTAGTAAGTATAAAAACAAGGTAATTAAAATAGCGCCAAAAGGCACAATTCCTAATTCTATTCGAGAGCGAGAAAGCTTTTCACATAATAACGAACCAATAGCAATACTTAGTGAAAACACAACAAGCGCGCTAGTTACAACCAGTTCATCGCCGCCCATTGTGTGTTTTACATAATTTGGTAGGGACGTTAAAATAATTGCGCCAATTAACCAAAACCAACTGATCCCGAGGACTGATTTACCAACCGATTCTGTTTGCGAATTAAGTGCTGAAAATACGTTTTTCGTGGATGAAAATATATTATAGGTAAATTTTAAGTTAGGCTCGTTTGCCTCACTAATGGGTATAAAGCGACTGCTCACATAACCCATAACAGCCAGTACTAATACGGCAATACTTATAAGCGTAGGCCCTACTGATTGAGTAATATAATAGGTGCCAAAAATTGTACCAATTAATATTGCTACAAACGTGCCTGATTCAACCAAGCCATTCGCTTTTGTTAATTCGTTAGGGGCTACGTGCTGCGGTAAAATAGAGTACTTTAATGGACCAAAAAACGTACTTTGTACGCCCATTAAAAATACGGTGGCTAACATCAGCCAAACATACTGCGTTAAAATAGAGACTGCCCCTACAACCATAATAGGGATTTCACATAGCTTTACGATTCTGATTAGTTTGGATTTTTCTGTTTTTTCAGCTAGCTGCCCCGCCATTCCTGAAAATAAAAAGAAAGGTAGGATAAATAACCCAGCAGCAATATTTGAATAAAGTGCGCCATCAGCAAGCGTTGCAGCCTGGAATATCAATAAAATAAGCACTGATTGCTTATACACGTTATCGTTTATCGCTGAGAAAAACTGCGTAATAAAAAGCGGTAAAAAACGCTTACTACCCAGTAATGTACCTTGGTAGGGTTGATTATCTTTCATTGTATTCCTTACTAATTAGAGACATAGCCCAAAAATATATTATACCAATTTGTTTAATTAAATGATCTATTTTGAGGGCGAAAAAACGTGTTGATAGCTAGGCAACAAATTCGCTATTTAGTTGTTCTAAATGGGAATTTTTTAACGCAGGTAGCGACACGTTTAGCCCCGCAAAATGATTAAGTATTATTGCGGATTGGTATTAGATTGCTTCTAAGCTTACCTTAAAAACAAAAAAGCCTACATAATTTAATCATGTAGGCTTTTATAAAATCTTTTCAAATAGTGACTTAGAGTTAGTCTTGTGTAACTAAACGCCTGCCGCTAAAAGCATGCATAAGCGTTCTACCATCTACTAAATCAAGCTCGCCCCCCACAGGAATACCGTGAGCAATACGCGAAGCACCTACTTTATATTTATGACAAAGCTGAGCAATATAATGAGCTGTAGTATCGCCTTCAACGGTAGGGTTAGTCGCTAAAATAACCTCATTAATACCGCCTTGAGCAAGTTTTTGCTCTAAAACGTCTAAGCCAATTTCTTTAGGGCCGATACCGTCAATTGGCGATAAATGACCCATTAAAACAAAGTATAGCCCTAAATACTGACCTGTTTGCTCAATGGCAAGCACATCAGTAGGCGATTCAACAACACATAATATGCCGCTGTCTTGGCGTTTTGTACTTAAACAAATATCGCACTGAGCTTGTTCGCAAAAAGTACGACAAGACTGACAATGCCCTATGGCTGTCATTGCTTTAGTCAATGCATTGCCCAGCTGAGTGCCTCCCTTTCGGTCGCGCTCAAGCAAGTGAAAAGCAATACGTTGTGCTGACTTTGGACCAATGCCCGGTTGACAGCGCAGTGCTTCTATAAGCTGATTTAAACTATCTGAAAGTTGCATTATTTACTTAAAACGGCATTTTCATACCTGGTGGTAATTGCATACCGCCAGTTACTTTACCCATGCGCTCTTGTGTTTCTTCTGCAACACGGCGTACAGCATCGTTACATGCTGCTGCAAGTAAGTCTTCAATCATGTCTTTGTCGTCTTCCATAAGGCTTTCATCAAGCTGAACACGACGTACATTGTGGTTACCAAGCATGGTTACTTTAACTAAACCGGCACCGGCTTCGCCAACAACTTCTAATGTTGCGATTTCGTCTTGGGCTTTTTGCATGCGATCTTGCATTTGCTGCGCTTGCTTCATCATGTTGCCCATTCCACCTTTAAACATAACTTTCTCTCTTTCTTTTAATACATTAATTAACATGAACATAAGGGCGATTGTAAGTAATTACAATGCCTGAATACTGTTTTCGTCAATTTCGGCGCTAAATACTTGCTGAAATTGTACTATGTTTTCATCAGATGTGATCACATCGATTGCTTGTTGATGACGACCTGCATCAATTTTTTGCTGAATAAGATAAGGAGAGTCAATAACTCCCTTAGCAAAATTAATACTTAACGACACGTTATGCTCATAAATACTCGACAATGCGGCATCTAATCTTTGGCGAAGCATCGGTGTATCTAAATGCTTTTGTGATTCATCAACGTCTATATGTAAACTGTTGCCTTGCTTGGTAAATATTGAATGCAATGCAAATTGGCGCATACGACCACCTAGCCCCATACGTTTAATTAAATAAGCCCATTCATCTTGTTGATGTGCAAATCTAATTTCACTAATTGGGCTTTGAAAATCATCAGGGGCAGGAATACTTACTTCCTCTGGCACTATTTCAGGCGCTTTTTGAGGGTTTATTTGCTCAAGTAATTCTGGCGCAAGATTTTCAGTAATTGTTTGGTGCTTTGCTTTAAAATCAATCTTACTAGTTGGCTTTATGTTGGAGTGATTATGTGCCTGAGTTTGGCCCCCTGTTACTGGGAGCTCATGCTTTTTTTCACTCTCACCTTCGCTATCAGTTTCCCAAGGAGGGATATCGCCAGACGCATTACCTGAAGGGCTATTAAGCTCACTTGCACTTGTATCTGCACTACCTTGATGAACACTTTGGGCTTTAGGCATTCTTGGATGCTGTTCTGGCTTTTTAGCAGGCGCTTGGCTTGGCTGCACTGCTACATTATTTGCAGATGTACTTGTACTCTTGCCTGATAACCTACCCGCACCCGATATGTTTCTGTCACGTAAAATACGAGCAATGGCAGATTGCGCCTGCGCTTCTTGTTCAGCTATTGGCGTACTTGCATTGTGATTTGCTAAGGGCTCTGGTGAAGACTCTGAGTTTGCAGTAGGTGCAGGTTTAAAACCCTGATCTACAGCGCTACTCATTATATCGTCAAACTGCGAAGCTAACGTTTGCTCAGCATCACTATGTTGCATGTAAGCTTCATCTTCACTTTGGCGCTGGGCTTGAGCATCCGAAACAACATTGGTTTGTGGTTGTTCATTAGCTGAAGCCTGTTGTTCAAAAGCGTTTTCACTTTGTTGAACCGGTTGCTCTACTGCAACTTGGGCAGGCTCATTATTACTTTGTACGACATCATTATTCGATGTCTGAGCAGCAACATTTGGTAAAGGCTCTATCTCAAGGGATTTAGGCTGCTCTGTATTGCTAACTGGCTTAGTATTATTTACAGGGGCACTACTTTGGCTAGCTACAGTGTTTTGCGATGTTTTATTTTTATTTAATATATCTCGCAGTGCATTTGCGCGGCTTTGTTTATTTGGAGCCGGCTCTTCGTTTACTGTGTGTACAGTTTGTTGAGCGTCTGTAGGCTTAAATGCTAATAATCTTAGCATTATCATTTCAAAACCTAAACGAGGCTCTGGTGCCCATTGTAAATCTTTTTTACCATTTAACAGTAACTGATAATAAATTTGAATTTGTTGTGGGCTCGTATGTTGTGCAACATGAGCAATATAATCTACATTTTTTTCATCTAGCCCTGCCGCTTCTGGCACTAACTGGGTTAGTTGGGTCAAGTGCGTAAGTGCAATTAAATCATCAAGTAATGCCACATAATTAGGATTACGACTTGCCACCTGCGCAATCTCATCCATTAGCGCAGCGCCATCTTGTGCAAGTAATGCTGCAAGCAAGCTTTGGCTATAATGAGTATCCATTAAACCAAGCATTGTTTGTACTGCTTGATTATTAATATCACCATTTGTTTGTGCGATAGCTTGGTCGGTTAAGCTAAGCGCATCACGCATACTGCCATCAGCGGCTTTTGAAATAATGCTAAGTGCATCGGTATCAAAGCTAAGCTGCTCTTGAGTAAGTACATGTTCAAGCTGTGTTTTAATCTCACTTTGCGACAAGGCATTTAGGTTGAATTGTAAACAGCGAGATAAAATAGTAACTGGTAGTTTTTGAGGATCGGTCGTCGCCAATAAAAATTTCACATGCTCTGGTGGCTCTTCAAGCGTTTTTAAAAGCGCATTAAAGCTGTGCTTAGAAAGCATGTGAACTTCATCGATTAGGTATACTTTATAACGTCCACGTGTTGGTGCATATTGAACGTTATCGAGTATTTCGCGGGTGTCTTCTACTTTTGTACGAGAAGCCGCATCTATTTCGAGTAAGTCAATGTAGCGCCCTGCTTCTATATCTAAACAGCTGCTACATTGGCCACACGGATTTGCAGATATACCTTCGTCGCAATTTAAGCTTTTAGCAAAAATACGCGCAATAGTGGTTTTACCTACACCGCGGGTTCCAGTGAATAAATAAGCGTGATGCAGTCTATTTTGTGTAAGCGCATTTACAAGCGCTTGCTTAACATGAGACTGCCCAACCAATTCATGAAAGGTTTGAGGACGCCATTTTCTCGCTAGAACCTGATAACTCATCGATTACTCGCCTTCGAATTCAACCAATTTTAGGATTTTAATACCCATTTTTTTGATGCGCTGCTCGCCACCAAGTTCTGGTAGTGATACAACAAATGCAGCATCTGTGGCTTTGCCACCTAGTTTATGAACTAATTTAGCGGTGGCTTCAATTGTGCCGCCAGTTGCTAATAAGTCATCAACTAATAATACTTTATCGCCAGGTACAATTGCATCAACATGCAGCTCTAGCGTGTCTTCACCGTACTCAAGTAAGTAATCTTGACGAATAACTTCGCGTGGTAACTTACCTGGTTTACGAACTGGAATAAACGGAATGCCTAATGCGTAAGACAGTGGCGCACCAAAAATAAAGCCACGTGATTCTGTGCCAATTATTTTAGTAAAACCCTGATCTTTATATTCTGCGATAAACGCGTCAATAGTTGCTTTAAAGGCTTCTGGATTTGCCATTAAAGTGGTTACATCGCGAAACATGATGCCCGGCTTTGGATAATCAGCAATTGTAGTTATGCTGTTTTTGATAATTGCTGGTGTTACTTGAGTCATAATTTTAACTGCTCAATTGTTTATATTACAAAGCAGGTGATTATAACCTTAACTAACCTTTAATTGCGAGTTTGGCGTTACTATAAAAGAAGTATTAACTATGGGGGGGTAATTAAAATAAAGTGGTTCAAGGCTGAAGTAAGCAACAGCCTTAATAAACGCTATGCATTTTAAGTTAAGCTAGTGATCCAGCCTAATATTGCATTTAAACAACCAATCCCTGCAAATACAGCTAAGAAAGCAAGAAAATAAGTAGCGTTGAACGGATCTTTAAAGTCTTTATCATCTGACATTGGTACAACCTTTTATTAAGCACGACAAATAAGGCTGCCATAATAGACGATGTAAAATCATCAATAAAGACCTTAATCTTGATTTTTTGTCACAATTACACCGCGTTCAACCATTGCATTGAGGGTAACCAATGCGCCTTGAGCAATTTGCTCTGCATTAAATTGTGGTGCATGAGCAAATACCTGTTGGCAAACGTCGTCAAATGTCGCTCCATCACTTGCCTCAATAATTGATAGTAACAAAGCAGTCATCGCATTCGTAGCCAGAAATTGAACGTCATCATCTTCATCTCTATATACAACAAAATAATTAGGCTGAGGTGATGGCTCTTTTGGTTTAAAGCGATTGCTAATATTTTGAACTGGAAATTGATAACTTAAATTTCTTGCCGTTTTCGATAAATACAAAGCAGAACTAGTAAGCGCTGTTGTTTGTAATTTTTGCTCTTGCTCATCTTCGTGTGCAATCGATACATCTAGCTCTACCCATTCATAGTGTGCAAGTTCTAGCATAAACACGGGATCGTATCTTTTCATTTTATAATCACTTGATAAGTAATTAATAAACTCCCCTGCTATATCTAAAAAGTACGGCGAATGACAATCATATTCGCTAAAAAATTGGCGTACAAGGACCAGCCATTGCTTGTCTGTATATAAGGTTTTTAATACCGGAAAACCTGATGATATAAAACCTTCAATGTTATTAAAAAATAGGTCGCGATAAATGGCCATACGTCTGTCTTCGATACCGCTGGGCTTTTTATTTTTTTTAGGCTCGCGAATATGCGCCATAAATTCGTTTTGTATTTCAATAAAGCTCATAACCAGGCACTCTTTTAATATTTATAAAGGCTTATATTAAGCTCGTTGTTTTGAAACCGTTGAAGTAATGTGTTTAGCTTGTAGCTCATGAATTATATCTAACTCTTTGGTTAAAATATTCATGGTAGGGATATTAAAATCGCGCTCAAGCAAGGTTGGAAATACGCCATGCACTTCATATGCTTTATCCAGTAGCTCCCACACAGGATCAATGACATCAGCACCATGTGTGTCCACTATTAAGTCATCAGCCTCATTATAATGGCCTGCAACGTGCCCATAGGCAATACGATTAGAGGGTAACCCTGTTAAAAACGCTTGTGCGTTATAGCCATGATTAATCGAATTCACATAAATATTATTCACATCCAGTAAAAGCTTGCAGTCTGCCTGCTCTAAAATGGTATTTGTAAATTCCAGCTCTGATAATTGCTGTCCAGGAGCGCCATAGTAAGAAACATTTTCTATCGCAATTTGCTGCTCAAGTATGTCTTGTACTTGTTTAATACGAGGGACAACATGTGCTATAGCATCTTGTGTAAACGGAATAGGCATTAAGTCATACATATGGCCTGTACCGGAACAGTAACTTAAGTGCTCACTGAAAATTTTTATATTGTGCTCTTCAAAAAAAACTTTTAAAGACTTAACAAATTCAACATCCAGTGGTTCGGGTGAACCGATAGACAGTGATAATCCATGACACACAAAATTATTTGCATCTGTTAATGTTCTAAATTGCTTTTTAAAGCGTCCACCTAGTTTTAACCAGTTCTCTGGCGCAACTTCCAAAAAATCTACTTGATTAGGTACGTGTTCAAGCAGTTCATCAAGCATTTCTCGTCGTAGGCCAAGGCCCACCATCCCGAAATCTGTACTCTGGATTTGTGTCATAACTACCTCTAACTTATCAAAAAAGGGCCTTAAGGCCCTTTTAGCATAACTTATTTAGAATAAGATATTAACGACCGCCACATTTACCTTCGCCGCACTTACCTTCTTTTTTAGTTTTTTTAGCATCGCCGCCGCATTTACCTTCACCACACTTACCTTCTGTTTTAGCTTTTGCATCTTTTGCGTCGCCGCCACATTTACCTTCACCACACTTGCCTTCTGTTTTAGCTTTTGCATCTTTTGCATCACCGCCACATTTACCTTCACCACACTTGCCTTCTGTTTTAGCTTTTGCATCTTTTGCATCACCGCCACACTTACCTTCTGTTTTAGCTTTTGCATCTTTTGCATCGCCGCCACATTTACCTTCGCCGCACTTACCTTCTGCTTTAGCTTTTGCATCTTTAGCATCGCCGCCACATTTACCTTCACCACACTTACCTTCTTTAGCGTCTAGTTGGTAACCTGTCACTAATTGTTGAAACTCAAATGGGTTGGCTTGTACATCTGCAGATACAAAGCTTGCAGAGCCAACAACTACTGCACCTAAAGTTAACGCGATTGTATTTTTTTTAACTGTATTCATTTTGTGACTCTCTTTAATCAAGTATTGTAAATCTCAGCAATAAAAATGTATTTTAAATTGCTTGTATGCTTAAGTAGACCTGTACAAGAATAAAAACTTTCATTTATTTTCATAATATTTACTTTTGCGGTTTCTACATTAAATATGGTTGGTAATTACAGATTTATCAATGTGTGATTTACAGGTAAACTATGCGTCCAGTTTTTTATCAAAATTAATCACTTTATGAAACTTGTTTTAGCACCTATGGAAGGTGTCGTTGATTTTAAAATGCGCCAATTACTCACAGACATTGGTGGGTTCGATTTGTGCGTTACCGAGTTTGTAAGAGTGGTTGAAACATGCTTACCTGATAAAGTTTTTCATCGATTTTGCCCTGAACTACATAATAATGGATTTACGCGAGCAGGTACTCCTGTGCGTGTTCAATTACTCGGCCAAGAAGCAAATCCGTTAGCCGAAAATGCAGTAAGAGCAATTGCTTTAGGATCTCATGGGGTCGACCTTAACTTTGGTTGCCCAGCAAAAACCGTTAATCGTAGTCGAGGGGGTGCTGTACTGCTTAAAGATCCTGACCACATGTATACGATTATTAAAGCAGTCCGAGATGCTGTAGATGATAAACATGAAGTAAGTGCAAAAATTCGCTTAGGCTTTGATGACGACAGTAACAGCCAAGAAATTGTTGATGCTGTGGTAAGCGCAGGCGCAAATAGTGTAGCTATACACGCCAGAACCAAACGTGATGGTTATAACCCGCCAGCTTATTGGGAAAAAATTCCACCAATAATAAAAGATAAAAATATTGCCGTTGTTGCCAATGGTGAAATTTGGCAAGTTGAGGACGCAATGCTTTGCCAAAAACGAAGTGGATGTACTGATTTGATGCTTGGTCGTGGCGCCCTTTCGCACCCTGATTTAGCAAAAAAAATTAAAGCTCATGTAAATAATGAACAATATGATGGCCTTCAATGGGAGCACATTATTTATCACTTAATCCACTCTGCTATTCATCAAGACCCTGCAAAAGATGAAAAGTATTTTGCTTCTCGTACAAAGCAATGGCTAGGTTACCTTAAACGCCAATACCCGCAAGCGATCGATTTATTTGATGAAATCAGGCGTTTAAAAAGTAAAGAAGATGTGGCAAGCGTATTAAATAAATACGCCAAAGCACCGCAACTTGATTCAAATCATAACGGCTAACCTAAAGCCTCTAGATAATATCAGTATAACGTGAAGCCAATTTAATAAGGTTGTACTGATAATGCATCATCAAAAAAGACTAAACGATGAAATAGCACAAATTAAATTAAATATATTAACTATGCTTTCTAAATCAGCCTACCCTACACATCAGCATTTAATACAAATTTTAGATAATACAGCAAACAATGAATGGTTAGACTGTGCAGCAGAGAAGCTAGGTCCTGAGTATGCGTTTTTGATCAGTCGCATGACTAAATTAGAAGCGGCGGTCAGCCAAATAGAAATTGGGCAATATGGCTACTGCTGCGACTGTGAAGAAAAAATACCAGCCAAATCACTTGAACTAGACCCCGCAACTCAACGGTGTACAAAGTGCGCACAATAAGCGCACTTTCAAATCATTATATAATTTGTTGTATAAAGCTAAATGATTGCCCTGGGTAGAGTATTATATCTTCAACTAAATATTGAGCCTCTTCATGGGTGATTTCTAAGCGTTTCATAAGGTTTACCTTCGCCTGTGGCAAAGTCCACGCATGGTAATGAATGCCAATATCTGATTCCATCATTGCAAGCATCAATGTTTTATCTTTATCAGACATGTTCATATTGCTCGCCATTGCAGGTAAGTCTTGATAATCAGCCTGCCAATCAAGCCCTTCAATTAATTTTTCATCCGATAGATACTGCACTAAAAACGATTTTTTATGAGAAATAGACAATTTACTATCGAATGCAACACGATCTAATACTTTTATATTTTCATTTAAAATAGTAACCCACTCTAGCGGTGAATGTACTTCGCCACTAAAGTAATTGAGTTTGCTCTGATACCACTGTGACCCATTTGGCAGGCCTCTCAGACCAACACTACCTCTAGGCTTATAACTAGTTAAATAATCGCTAAAAGCTCTTATATGACTCTTAAGCGCTGGTTGAACGTCATTACTACCTATCGCACTCAATACATAGCTTTGTAGTAGTGTGAGCTCAATTTTATTCAGCTTTAAATTGCTTTGTTTAGCACTGTCTAGCGTATCTTGGGTTAACTTAAGCCAAGTAATAATATTATCCGGCGTACTTTTTGAACCCTCAAAAGCAAGCATGTTTTTTAATACGTCTACTTGAGCCGGCCAATTAAAATAGCGCTCAGGAAAGCGCTCTGCAATAACCAAGTAGTTTACTTGTGCAATTTGATTGAGATTAAGCTCCATATCCATTAGGTTCTGATAAATAGTATGACGTTTAACTAAATACGCATCAGAAAAGACCAATTGCTCTTTAGTAATCCTATCGATTTTTTTAGCGTCTGGTTGTACAAGTGCCATGTTTAAAGTTTTTAAAGCAACTTGTGCGTCTTCAAATGACTCATAAGGTTGAGGCTGCTTTGAACATGCAGCTAAAAATAAGCACAGTAGTAATGAAAAAGAGAGCTTTTTATACATAGTAGTTCCAATAAAAAAAGCCCCAGAGGGGCTTTTTATAAGTTGCTTTAGCTAATTAGAATTAAATTTTAACACCGTTGCGAGCGGCTTTATCTTTAATATATGTAGACCAACCTTTTGCAAACTTACGTGTGCGAGGGTCATCCATAGCTTTAGTAATTGCAGCATATGCTTGCTTATACTTACCTTGATAGTAATACGCTTCAGCTAAATCTGAATAAATAGTACCTTTTTTATCAGAGCCAAGCTCTAATGCTTTGTTCAAACGAACAACAGCAGCACTGAATTTTTCAGATTGTAAAAGTAATGAACCAGCTTTACGGTAAAGTTCAGCGTCGTCATCAAATTTAGCAGCTTCTTCGTAGTACTTAGCAGCTTTTTCTAGATCTTTAGAGCGATGATAATTACTAGCAATCGCGTTAACATTCTGCTTCGTACGTTTTACTTTTTCACTCTTAACGGCCTTTTCTAGCGTTACAGCTGCTCTAAAAGGGATCTCGTTTAGAGAGTAAAAGTTAGATAAGACTTTATACTCAACTTCATTTTCAAAGTAACCGTTCTTATAAGCAACTTCCATCGTTGCTAAACCTTTTTGATAGTCTTCGGTTTGTAGGTAATATTTACCTAAGCTAACCCAAGCTTTTTTATCATCAGGCCATACACGAACAATCTCTTCGCCAATCTTAACCATGTTTGCATAGTCTTTAAGTTCAAAGTATGCACCCAGTTTTAATTGGTAAGGACCTTTATTAGGTTCTTTTTGAAGTTTAATTGCCTTATCTGCTGGTTCAAAAACATCACGAAATTGCTCTAACTGATAGTTAGCTTGAGCAATACGTGTATAAACCGTAGGATCTTCTTGGCCAGTGAAGTCCATCCAAGCTACATAAGCTTTTTTGGCTTCTTGATACTTTTCAGTACCGGCGTATAAATCGCCTAACAGTTTTAGAGTTTGTTCTTGATCAGCAAAATTTAAAACATCAGGGGCAACTGCTTGTTTAGAATATTTAATTGCTTCGTCATACTTTTCTTTTTGCGCGTACATGCTACCTAGGTAACGATTTACCATCGCTTTATCAAAGTCATTCGAAGGATCAATTTCTCTAAGCAAAACAATTGCTTCATCAACTTTTTCTTCACCGTACAAGTCAAACGCTTTACTAACTTTTTTACCAGTGCGCTCGCCCATGAGTTTAGTTTTTGCTTTTTTACGCTCTTCAATCTTTGCGTAATCTGGCGCCGCTAAAACAGATGCACTTAAAGTAGCACCAGTCACAGACATAAGAATCGCAAGAGCAGTTACTTTAGAAAAATTTCTCATTACTCGCCTCCTTAGTTGCCTTGGTTAAGTTTAAAGTCTAATTGAACTTGTAAACCTGGTTGTTTCTCTGGTTTTCCGTCAATGATCTTAGGACGGTACTTCCACTTACGCAATGCGCGTTTAGCTTCACGGTCAAAGATACGTTTTGGATCTGCGTCAATTACTTCAACGTCAGTTACTCCACCTAACTCATCAATTGTGAATGAAAGTTGTACCCAACCTTCTTTGCCATCACGTGCTGCTTGCGTTGGATATTTTGGTTCTATACGAACGATAGGTGTCGCATCACCATCTCGTCCAAATGCACCAGGACCACTTAGTCCACCAGCTGAACTACCAACATCAATGCTACCCATATTAAATGACATAGCACCAGGGTTTGGATTATTATTTTCCGGCTGTGGCGGCTGCGGTTTAGGCGGCTGCTTTGGCGGTGGTGGAGGAGGAGGCGGTACACGCTTCCTCTCCTGCACCTTAGATTCAGGCGGATTCGTCATTATTTCGACTATGATCTGCTCTTTTTGTTCCGTATTACGGTCAGCCCCACCAGAGATGAGGAAGGCCATGAAGTAGAACAAGCCGAAAGTAACTGCCCCACCTGCAATCAGTGAAAACAGAAAACGAATCATTACTGATCTCCAGCTATTGAAATTCTAAGGTTGTCACCCGTCGCTTTAATCTGGTCCATAACTTTAACCACTGTGCCGTGTTTAGCTTCTTTATCAGCTTGTATAATCACAACTTCAGTAGGTTGTTCTGCTAATAAACTTTCGATTTTTGCTGAAATACGTTCAACATCAATTTGTTGTTTATCAACCCAGATTTCGCCGTTACTACGAATAGCAATAAAAATGTTAGCATTTTTTTGCTTAGTAGCTTGGGCAGCTTTTGGTTTATTGACCTCGATACCAGCCTCTTTAACGAACGATGTAGTTACGATAAAGAAAATAAGCATGATAAATACGATGTCAAGCATTGGCGTCATATCAACCGCTGCTTCTTCTTCTTCACGAAAACGTTGTTTACGTGCCATATTTAATTCTCTCTCTAGTGATGAGGCATACTATCAATAAGTTTGGCTTTCACCATTTTAGCTTTTGTCTCAAGACGTGAGCTAAAAAATACTCCAGATAGTGCCGCAACCATTCCAGCCATTGTTGGGATTGTTGCCATTGAAATACCTGATGCCATTAAGCGTGCATTACCCGTACCCTGGTTGGCCATGGTTTCAAAAACCGAGATCATACCAGTAACAGTACCAAGTAAGCCTATTAAAGGACAAACAGCTACTAATGTCTTAATCAACAACATACGCTGATCTAATTTTTCAGACGCTTCAGAAATCCATGCTTCACGGATTCTGTGTGCGTACCAAGACGTAGTGTCTTGGCGGGCATCCCACTTTGCTACAATTTCTTTCGCTGTGCGAGGAAACTCTGCAAGTAGAAACCAATAGCGCTCAATCATTAAAACCCACATCAGAAAGAGTGCTATCGCGACCACGTATAAAACCTGGCCGCCTGTGCCAACAAAATCCCTGATAGATTCCCATATCTCCATCAGGACTAGCATTAGGCTTTCTCCTTCTCCGCGTGAGTAGCAACGATACCCGCGCTTTGCTCATCAAGGATGTGTAATACCGACTTACTACGACCAGCTACAAGAGCATGAAGTAGAATTAGTGGTAATGCAGCAATTAGACCTAGCGCTGTAGTTACAAGTGCTAGAGAGATGTTACCTGCCATGATCTTCGGATCACCCGTACCGAACAATGTGATTGTTTGGAACGTTAAGATCATACCGATTACTGTACCTAGTAGACCTAGTAATGGTGCGATTGCAGCAAGAATCTTAATTATGTTGATACCAGCTTCGATGCGTGGCGTTTCACGTAGAATCGCTTCATCAAGTTTAAGCTCAAGGTTTTCAACATCTTGGTTCTTGTTGTCATGGTACACTTTAAGAATACGACCCAGTGGGTTATTTGTATTCGGTGTAGCAACATTTTTAAGCTGGCTCTTAATCTTACTAGTAGTAAGTGTAAGGTCAACAAAGCGAATTAGAGTAATTAGCATACCTAAAGCTAGTAAAGCTGTAATGATATAACCAACTACGCCACCTTGATGGAAGTATTCCATAAGTGTCGCTTTTTGAGTGTTGATACGTAAGATAGCACCACGAGTCGGATCGATATAAACACCAGCGTAGTTATCTGGTGATGTATTTTCAAGATCAGTGATACCGTCTAAAATATAGCTATCAGGCTGTTTACCTAGAGGCTGAATAGACTTAGTTTCTGGTGAATAAATTAAGTAACCATCGTCTGTAACTAAGTTAAAGTTACCGATACGCGTTACTTTCTTCATTGACGGGTTACCGTCAAGACCAGCAACTTCAGTTTCAAAAGTTGAAACTTTAGCTGATTCAGTCATTTCTGTTTGAAGTGAAATCCAAAGCTCTTCAAGTTCACGAACAGTTGGAAGTTCTTTAGCAGCAGCTAATGAACGTAAGATTTCTGCACGGCCAGGTTTCTCAGCACTAACTAGTGATGCTTCGATAGAACCGATAGCGTCTTGAGCTGCACGACGTACAACACCAAACATCTCACCCAAAGTACCTTGAGCACTTTGAAGAGCAGCTTCTTTTTCAGCTAACGTGTTTTCATTTTGTGCATATTGCTTAGTTAAGCTTTCACCACGAGACTTCTCAGAAGCAAGTTGGCTTTTAGCTTTATTAAGTAAAGATTGCTTGTCAGCACGATCTGATAAGAACTCTTGTTCACGTTTCTTATCGATTTTACCTTCAGAGATACGCTCTTGCTTTACTTGCTCAAGTATTTTATCTAGAGCTCCAGTATTTGCATGTGCATTTAACGCGGTACCTGCAGAAACAGTTAGTACTGCGGCAACAGCAAAACCTTTAAATAGTTTCTTCATTATTGATTACTCCGCGCCAAAGATAGGTAGTTTAACAAGTTCTAATGTCGCTTGCTTACGCGCCATACGAATAACTTCTTTAACAGGTTTTAGGTATTCTTCACCTAATTCTTTCCACTGTTTAGTGTTGTTATCCCACACCCAAGCATGTTTCAAGTCAAAAGACTGAGCAACGTAAGTAATACGACCTAACTGACCGATATCAACGTTAATACTTTTGCCATCAACTTCTAGTGTACCTTGTGAAGCAGATACAAGTGAGCTGTATGCTGTTTCAATAGTGTAAGCTTCAAGTACTTGACGGAATTTTTCAGACGTCGTTACAGACGCAGAAACCATGATTTCACGTAGTCTTTCAACACGTCCTAAACGCGTCTCTAGATTAAATGGAACGTCCGCTTTGATGAATTGCTCAAGCGTATCGATCATGCGATACATCAAAGGCACAACGTTTTGTTTCGTGTTATCAATCGTAGCGATTTGACGATCAAACGATTCAATAGACGCGTTTTGGCTATCAACCAAGCGCGACACGTGATCGTTATACACTTTCATAAGTTCAGTCTCATCAACAACGCTACGGTACTCAGCGATTAGCTCCTGAGTTTGACCATATACATTGTCAATTTTAGTTTGAGACTTAACCGCAGCCTTTTGAATTTGTTGACCTGCTTTTTGCACGTCATTCAAAGGATCTGCAATCACATTGCTGCTTGCAAATGCAAATGCGCCAACCAACGCAGTTGCTACAAGACTCTTTCTGATTTTAACAGACATAGTTCCCAACCAATTAAGTAATGTTACTTTTATAATTTAATTATCCTCCGAAGAGAACAACCCTGATATCTTTTAATAGATATCAACCTTCCAATAATGCTAAATGCAATTAGCGCTGTCAACTTGATGTTTACTAATCTCTGCAAATAAATAGCTAAGTTAATGCTTAAACAAAAGTACTAGCACACAACTGTTAACATTATTGCAACTAAGCTTTTGCTTAATATTTCGATTAAAGCCTTTTGAGGGGTGTATTTATTCGCATTGTACTGACATAAAACAACATTATTGCAACATTTAGCCAAAGCTGAATTCGCACTGAAAAAAAACAAAAAAAAATATAGATAGATATAACAAAAGTTATTTTTTAAACGATTTCAGCACATTTTATCTCCCCAATAACACTTCATCTGAAAAAACAAACCATTTGTCGCACAAAAAAACAACACTGGATAATCTCTAATACCGCCCACCTTGCTTTATGCACGCAATACCTAAAGCCATTTATAAAACGTGTTTCCCATAAATAGTAATAATAAGTTTCTTTTAGCAAGGCCTGAAATAGCCAAATAGCTTTCGATAATTAGACGAGTTACATTTACCGCTTTAGAGTGCTCATTAATACTATTTAACAGTTAAATTTATTTAGTAACAAAGTTAATCACAAAAAGTTGCTCAACTTTAATAATAATGGACTATAAATGATGCCTAACGCTTCCATAATAAGCTATCAGAGGCCTATAGAGGTTCCCTTGCCCATTTGTAGTTAAAGTACAAAACTTCAACCTGATTGCACTAGCAAGACTTACACTAAAATTTACACAGATTGTTATTTGGCATCATTTTTATGTATATAAGTATCGGATCAGTTGGATAAATTGTAAGGGATGTTTTAAATGCGATAGAAAGTGGTTCGATTGTATAAGTTATTCAGATAATTGAATTTTGGGTTTGTATTAAAATAGAAGATTTAAGAATATATGAAATTTGTGTTCAAGGATTTAAAAAGAAGGATTTTATTAATTATGTACATAGAGAGGAATTATGGTGAAACAGAGACCTGCTTCACCAAGATGAACTAGAGTTCACATAATAAATTATGCTGCTTCTACGTTCTCAGCTTCAGGGCCTTTTTGACCTTGTTTGATGCTGAATGTCACTGCTTGACCTTCGCTAAGAGTGCGAAAACCAGAACCAGTGATTGCGCTGAAATGTACAAACACGTCAGGACCATTTTCTTGTTCAATGAAACCAAAGCCTTTAGCTTCGTTGAAAAACTTTACTTTACCAGTAACCGACATACTAAATTTTCCTGTAAGTCAATAATTAAAATTCAGCCATATTATTATGGCAATATCCTCCCTGAGTCAATGCTCAAAAATATGGAGGTACAGTACAGGAACAAGTAATAACCTAACCGGTAACCTTAAACGCAGCACAATATCCGTAAATTCAATACATAAAAACTCAAAGCAAGGTAAGATTAACACATTATATTTTTTTTCGCTCTATTAATTGGGAATTATTTATTAAAAATATAAATTTGTTTCAAATCGCCTTTAACTGACTAATTTCCAAGCAAAAACTATAAAGTATTATTGTAATATATATTGCTATAAACGCGTATAAAAGCCCTCTACAACAGCAATACTGTCAAACAACGCTTCAATAACATCAAAAATACAAACAAAAAAGCCGCTTTAAAAATTAAGCGGCTTTTGGTTTAAATATAGAATATTAACTATTTAACAGACCAATCAATAGTATCTTCTGCTTTTATAGGAACAACTTCAGAGTCGCCTAGGGTATAACTTGCAGGTACGTCCCATGGTTTTCTTTGTAATGTTATTGTATCGGCATTACGCGGCAACTCATAAAAGTCAGGACCAAAGTGGCTTGCAAATCCTTCAAGCATGTCCAAAGCTCCTGCGTCTTCGAATGCTTCAGCGTATAACTCAATAGCGGCATGAGCCGTATATGCACCAGCACAACCACAAGCAGCTTCTTTTTTATCTTTATAATGTGGTGCAGAATCAGTTCCTAAGAAAAACTTTTTATTTCCACTTATAGCTGCGGCCATTAATGCTTGCTGGTGAATGTTACGTTTGAGGATTGGCAAACAGTAATAATGTGGGCGAATTCCACCCGCTAACATATGATTACGATTATAAAGTAAATGATGAGCTGTAATTGTTGCTGCTACATTGCTAGGTGCATTAACTACAAACTCTACTGCATCTTTAGTTGTAATATGCTCTAGTACAATTTTAAGTTCAGGAAAGTCACTTACCACATCCCCTAAAATCGTCTCTAAAAATACTTTTTCACGGTCAAAAATATCAATTGATGAATCAGTAACTTCTCCGTGTACTAACAGCAACATACCTACTTCTTGCATTGCTTTTAAAACCGGGTAAATATTTTTGACTGATGTAACACCCGAATCAGAATTGGTTGTAGCGCCAGCAGGATACAGCTTTGCAGCTACTATTTTACCCGTTGCTTTTGCTTTCTTTATTTCATCTGGTGTCGTTTTATCAGTAAGGTAAAGTACCATTAAAGGCTCAAAGGCACCTTGTGGGCCTGCTGCCATAATACGTTCTCGATAAGAAAGAGCGGTATCAGTACATGTTGCCGGCGGAACAAGGTTTGGCATAATAATAGCGCGACCCATGTATCTGCTAATGTCTCGTACAGTATCCTTTAGCTGGTCGCCATCACGTAAATGTACATGCCAGTCATCTGGGCGAGTGATAGTAAGGGTTGTTACAGAGTTTGTATTATTGCTTGTCATTACTTTGTTCCAAGGCTGAATTTATCCGATCATAGGCATATGATGTTTTCGAGTAAAGATTTTATTAAAAATAATGCATATGTTGATGACATTACCGAGTTGTGTAATTAAAGCTTAATACTCCAATTCAATTGAGATTAGCCATTGTTATTACTTACAATTAATTAAAGTCATTCGTCATAATAATTTACAGCCAATTAAAACCACTCATCGCTTTATTTTGTACAAAATCCAAGATTAGGTTAACTTAGCTACGTATTTAAAAATAAAAAGAATAATATAAATTGCCTATGTCTTACAAAAATAATGCCTCAAGAGCACTTGAGATAAAAACTGATCAACTGAGTATTATTAATCAATTTTCATCAAGCTTATTGCAACTAGACACACTAGACGAGCTATTTGAGTATGTTACAACGCACGTTGTTAACCGTTTAGGATTTGTTGATTGCGTTATTTACCTTGCCGATAACAATGCTTATACATTAAATCAAGTTGCATCGATGGGTATTGCTCACGCCCGAGACAAATATCAAGCCGAACGTAAAGTAATACGTTTTAGTGAAGGAATTACTGGGGCTGTTGCAACTACTGGTAAAGCAGTAGTTATCGATGATGTAACAAAAGATAGCCGTTATATCGCAGATGAGCGCCCTGCCCAATCAGAACTATGCGTCCCTCTTATATATAAAGAACAAGTTTTAGGTGTTATTGATTGTGAGCACCCTATTAAAGGCTACTTTACAAACGCACACCTTGAAATTCTTACAACAGTTGCCCACTTACTCAGTGCTAAAATTAACCAGGTAAATACGGTAAATAACTTACAAAAAACAGTTGAGCAACTTAACAACGCACAAAAATTAGAAAATAGCTTATTACAAATAGCTAACCTAACCTACAAAGCTAACGACTTAGATACCTTCTTTGAAGCCTTGCATTCAATTATCAATAACTTACTTCGTGCTGATAACTTTTTTATCGCTTTATATGACAAAAAAGTAGATATACTTGACCTTGTTTATATAGTCGAAGAAGGCATAAACACTAAAACACATCAAAAAATATCTAAAGAACAGCTAAAAGACACTGCTTCATGTTACCTACTGCAAACAGAGCAAACCTTATTACTCAATAAAGATGCCTTTCAAAGTCATATTGATAACGGTGATTTTAAAATGGTAGGTAGACAATCAGAGTCTTGGTTGGGTGTTCCATTTAAAACAAGTGATCGTATAAGCGGTGTTATTGTTGTACAAAGCTACGATAAAACACTGCAATACAACGAACACGACAGCGCTCTTCTAACTTACGTAAGTCGCCAAATAAGTATGGCAATTGATAGACAACTAGCCCGACAAGAGCTCGAGCATAAAGCATTGCATGACGAGCTTACCGGCCTTGCTAACCGCTCATTACTCATTGAGAGAATAAAGCATGCTATTTTACGTTTAACGCGTGCTAAAAAAAGTACTAGCCATGCCCTGCTGTATCTAGATTTTGATCGTTTTAAAAGTATAAATGATTCGCTAGGGCATGAAGTCGGAGACCATTTTCTTATAAAAATATGCGACTTAATTAAAAGTACAGTACGAAGCACGGATACATTTGCTCGTTTAGGCGGTGATGAGTTTGCTATTTTCATGGAAAATATCACACATAAAAACCAAGTTAATGAAGCTTTAAACAGAATTAAAAGCGCATTATCAAAACCTCTAAATGTAGATAGCCACTTACTTCAAGCTTCTACTAGTATTGGTATTGCCTATACCGACAACATAAACGATAAAGCTTATATATTACTGCAACAAGCTGATGCTGCTATGTATGAAGCAAAATCCACCGGGCGTGGACAAGTTAAGTTTTTTAATAACACGATGCGTAAAAAACTTAAAACCCATGCCGATATCGAAAACGACTTGCAACACGGTATAGAACACAACGAATTTGAACTCTATTTTCAGCCAATTTTTACAATTACCACAAGTGAAGTTGTCGGATTTGAAGCACTTGTGCGCTGGCATCATCCAAAAAAAGGATTTGTACCACCTAATGACTTTATACCGATAGCTGAAACTACAGGGCAAATTATAAATCTTGATTTACATTTACTTGATTTAGCCGCTCAGCAGATTTCTAATTGGCACCAGCAAGGTCATCGCTTTTTGAAAGTAACGGTTAATGTATCGTCACGACATTTTGCAAGCCTCGATTTTGTAGCGCAAATACATTCTATTTATAATAAATACCAATTACCTCTGGGTTCTTTATGTTTAGAAATTACCGAATCAGGCTTAATAGAAAACCTAGAACTCGCCACTCAAATAATAGAAGGTCTTTCACCTTTAAAAGTAAAATTGTGCCTTGACGATTTTGGAACGGGTTATTCAGCACTGGGCTACTTGCACCAACTGCCTATTCATATTTTAAAAATAGATAAAAGCTTTATTGACCACCTACAAGATTCCACCAACCCACTTGTTGAAGCCATTTTATCACTTGCGCAATCATTAAAACTTGAAGTTGTTGCTGAAGGGATAGAAACACTTGAACAATTAGCCATTTTACAATCGACCGCGTGCGACTATGGCCAAGGTTTTCTAAAGTCAAAACCGGTCACAGCCAAAGAAGCCATATTACTTATTAATAAGCCCTTATAAAAAGAGCCAGCGAGTTGGTCGCTGGCTTAGGTATTACGTATATACCCATCCATTAACCTAAACTAAAGCTAAAAAGCAAAATGACTTTAGTTTTTAAACCACAACCTAAAGTAACCACTCCCCACCCCACACAGTTATTTATATAGCCAAAATTCACACTGAGGTGAAGCACACCGCAATCGATATACTTAAAATACAACATGAAGCAAACTCATCTAAAACTCATCAAACCAGTTTTTGAATGACTTTTATCGTTACTAATTCTAATATTTTCGCGATTCATAGCAACAAACTGCAATAAACCACAATAAATCGCAAACTTTTAGCCATCTAGACGTTGAAACGTTTTTTGTATAGGCGTAGTATGTGGTTAATCTGAGCTGAACTCACTTTTCCCATGAGAATTTTTAAAGATGATTGGTATTAAACATTTAAAAACCATAGCAACCCTAAAAGAAACAGGATCTTTGGTTAATACGGCACGAGAGTTATTTTTGACACAGTCTGCTTTATCTCATCAAATCAAAGATTTAGAGAATAAATTAGATTGCCAATTATTTGAGCGTAAAACTCAACCAGTCCGCTTTACCCCTCAGGGAATGCTATTACTTGAATTAGCTCACGAAATATTACCAAAAATGGAAGCGACTAAATGCCGTTTGAAAGAAAGCTTAAATCAGCCTATTTCTCAACTGCGTTTAAGTGTGGAATGCCATGCATGTTTTCATTGGTTATTGCCTACTATTAAAGAATTTAATAACTTTTGGCCTGATATAAAAATTGATTACGAGCGCGGCTTTAGTTACGACGCTATTCCTGACTTACTAAGCGATGAGCTAGATTTAGTTTTAACATCTGACATACGTGAACCCGACACATTAGAATACGCGCACTTATTTGATTTTAAATTGAAGCTTATTGTGGCACCGGATCATGAACTTGCTAAAAAAGCGTATGTAACAGCGCTTGATTTAAAAAACGAAACTATTATTTCATACCCTATCCCGCGTGAACGCCAAGATATATTTAAGCATTTCATTCAAAATGCACGTTTTGACGGTACGTTAAAAACGGTTGACCAAGGATTACTTATTTTTCAACTAGTAAGTGCCGGCATGGGCGTTGCCGCTTTACCTGATTGGCTAGTTACACCTTATGAAAGCCAAGGCTTAATTAAATCAATTCCTCTGGGCGCTCTTGGCCTTACTCGTCCTATGTATTTAGCGATGAAAAAAGACATGAAAGATAACCCTGTTTATCGTCACTTTTTAAATACGTGTAAGCTAAATAACGGTCGATAATCATCAATATAATGAGTAATATCGCTGTAATTAACTCTACAGCGTTTAACTCTTATGTTTGTTATTAAAAAAATGATTGGTGGCTTACTTATGCCACTGCCTCTATTTGGTTTATTTGCGTGCCTGATGCTCCTACTCGCATTTAAAGGCCGCAAATCAGCTCTCTTCTTATCTACTTTAAGCTTAATTGTATTACTTGCATTGAGCACACCCTTTATCGCCAATTTAATTATCCAAAATAATGAACCTGCGTCGCTTGCATTTAATACCCTAAAGCATCCAAAAATAGACAAAATAGTTGTACTAGGTTGCGATATAAACCCAAATCCTGCACTCAGTGCTAATAATCAATTAGGTAATTGTGCACTAACGCGCTTAGTCGAAGGTGTAAAGCTAGCAAAGCACTACCCTAATGCAGAGCTTATAGTGTCAGGCGGGGGCTATCAAAATATCACTAATAGCGGGCTTATGTATCAAACGGCAATTAGTTTAGGCGTTAATAAGAGTCGTATATCCCAAAACCCAAAAGCAATGGATACAGGTGAAGAAGCTAAGTTACTAGCATCAAAATTAGTCGACTTTAAAGTTGCACTAGTAACATCGGTACTGCACATGCCACGCGCAAAAGACTTATTTAATGCTCAAGGTATTGAAGTCATAACCGCAGCCACTGATTATCATAATTTTGCTGCACTTCCATGGAGCAAACAGTTTATTCCCAATGCTCATGCCTTACTTGTGGTTACGCAATACAGTCACGAAGTAGTAGGAAACACATGGATAAGTTTGCGCCGCTGGATAGATCCAGAGGTGTAACTCATTTCGTCTAACTAACCTGATGTAATGGTCTCCTCCCTATACGGCATCTATGTGCCATGATTAAAGTGGTTACAATAATCAAAGGGAGAAGACCAAAATGAAGATTACAACAATTGGTTTAGATATAGCAAAA
>NZ_JADYXM010000015.1:0-93231 GCF_015864305.1 Pseudoalteromonas sp. NZS71_1
GCCCACACAGATGATTGCTTTATATTGTTAAAGAACGTTTTGAGTCGCTTTAGCGTCTCAAGGGATGCGAATAATACACCCTTTATTTTTTGAGTCAACACTTAGTTTTAAACTTTCTTTTTAGATAATTTAAAACCGAAGTTTTATTTAACTCTCTGAGTAGTTCGTGCCTCGCTATGCGTTGGCGTTTCCCGTCTCAGTGGGGTCGCATTATAGGGAGATCCGAAAACAGATCAACCCTTTTTTGAAGAAAACTTGAAATAATGTGCTGTTCGCTGAGTATTTGAGCTAAACGCTCAAAAACACAACTAAACTACCATTATTAATAGGTTCNGCTCAAAAACACAACTAAACTACCATTATTAATAGGTTCATAGAGCTATTTGAAATGAAAGTTGTGGCAACTACTAACGGGTAGAGACACATTTCGATCATCGATGCGGAAAAAACAACCAATAGAGCAAGAGTCGTATTCCTATAATCATTTAAATTAATCAAAAGCTGAGAATTAAATTGATCAGCCTATGTTTAATAATAGTTTTACATATTTTAGGAGGAAGTTTACTTAGGCCGTAATGGTTAACTTTACTCTGAGGTTCTTAGTACCGGTATATTTATAAGAGTACGCACGTTATATCTTTTAATCAGCTCTATAAGTAGAAACTTCGTTAGGGATTGCTCTAATTGTAGCTCAATTCGCGGCGGCATTATTAATAGCTGTAAATCACAATATATAGTGGAAATGATCTTTAACTAGAATCTGATAGGCTATTTTGAATGAATGGTAAATAAAGAGTAATTAGGTAGAGCTATTAAAGCAGCTGTCAAAACAACTTATCAATTCAGAATCTATGAGTCATTGCCCATAATAGAAGGTAATTACTGGTTCATATAGTTTGACAAATTTTAGGCAAGAAAAAGCCGAGCATAGGCTCGGCTTTTAGGTTTCTTTAAGACTTACTCTGCAGACTGTGCGTCTTCTTGAACTGCTTCGCTAGTCGCTGGGCGACCAACTAGTTCAATATAAGCCATTGGTGCATTATCACCAGTACGGAAGCCACACTTAAGAATACGAGTGTAACCACCTGGACGATCCGCGTTACGTGGACCGATTTCACTGAATAATTTACCAACAACTTCATTATCACGCGTGCGAGCAAACGCTAAACGGCGATTTGCTACACTGTCAGTCTTAGCCAGTGTGATTAAAGGTTCAATTACACGACGTAACTCTTTCGCTTTAGGCAAAGTAGTTTTGATGATTTCATGTTTCACCAAAGAACCTGCCATATTGCTAAACATCGCTTTACGATGGCTACTGTTACGGTTTAATTGACGACCACTCTTACGATGGCGCATGACCCTATCCTTCTAACTAAACTAATATAGTGATTTAGATTATTCAGCTAAACTTGCAGGTGGCCAATTTTCTAGGCGCATGCCCAGAGAAAGTCCACGTGAAGCTAGCACGTCTTTAATTTCAGTTAGAGACTTCTTACCTAAATTAGGTGTTTTAAGAAGCTCAACTTCAGTGCGCTGAACTAAATCACCGATATATTGAATTTGCTCGGCTTTCAAACAATTTGCTGAGCGTACTGTTAATTCAAGGTCATCAACTGGACGAAGTAGAATAGGATCGAATTCTGGCTTCTCTTCTTTCTCTTCTGGCTCAGTTACATCACGTAAATCTACGAATGCATCTAATTGCTCAGCTAAGATAGTAGACGCACGGCGGATCGCTTCTTCTGGATCTAAAGTGCCGTTTGTTTCCATATCAATGATTAACTTGTCTAAATCTGTACGTTGCTCAACTCGAGCTGATTCAACCGAGTACGCAATACGTTCAACTGGGCTAAATGATGCATCAAGCAACAATCTACCAATTGGACGCTCATCGTCATCAGAGGATAAACGACTAGATGCCGGCACATAACCACGACCACGTTCAACACGAATACGCATGCTGATCTCGCTGTTATTTGTAGTTAAATTACAAATAACGTGATCTGGATTAGCAATTGTTACATCGCCATCGTGCTGAATATCAGCCGCAGTAACAGGGCCTACACCAGATTTAGTCAGGGTCAGAAAAACTTCATCTTTGCCTTCTAACGTTACTGCTAAACCTTTAAGGTTTAATAGTATTTCAATGATGTCTTCTTGAACGCCTTCTTTCGCGCTGTACTCATGTAATACACCGTCGATTTCAACTTCAGTTACTGCACATCCAGGCATAGATGAAAGTAATATACGGCGTAAAGCATTACCCAGAGTATGGCCAAAGCCACGCTCTAATGGTTCTAAAACTATTTTAGAACGCGTTGGGTTGATAGCGTCGATGTCGACTAACCTTGGTTTTAGAAATTCTGTAACAGAACCCTGCATTTTATCCTCTCTTAACTCTTAACTTTACTTAGAGTAAAGTTCGACGATTAGTTGTTCATTAATGTCCGCAGACAGGTCTGAACGCTCAGGTAGACGCTTAAAGCTGCCTTCCAATTTCTTACCGTCAACTTCAACCCAAGTCGGCTTTTCACGTTGCTCAGCCAACTCTAGAGCAGCGATGATACGTGCTTGTGTCTTAGACTTCTCACGGATTACAACAGTATCTTCTGGAGTAATTACGTATGAAGGAATGTTCACAACACGACCATTAACTAAAATCGCTTTATGGCTTACTAACTGACGTGCTTCTGCACGTGTGCTAGCAAAACCCATGCGATATACAACATTGTCTAAACGTTGCTCTAAAAGCTGTAACAAGTTTTCACCTGTATTACCTTTAAGGCGAGCAGCTTCTTTGTAGTAGTTACGGAATTGCTTTTCTAATACACCGTATATACGACGTACTTTTTGCTTTTCACGTAATTGTAAACCGTAATCAGATAAACGACCTTTACGGGCGCCGTGCTGACCAGGTGCAGTCTCAAGTTTACACTTAGAGTCGATAGCTCTTACGCCGCTCTTAAGGAACAGGTCAGTACCTTCACGACGACTCAGCTTGAGCTTAGGGCCCAAATATCTTGCCATGTTATTTCTCCTAACCTATTGTTAAACGCGACGTTTCTTCGGTGGACGACAACCATTATGTGGTATAGGCGTCACGTCAGTAATGTTGGTAATACGGTAACCAGCAGCATTCAAAGCACGTACAGCAGATTCACGACCTGGACCTGGACCTTTGATGAAAACTTCTAGATTTTTTAAACCGTATTCTTGAGCAGCAGTACCTGCACGCTCTGCAGCAACCTGAGCAGCAAATGGTGTAGATTTACGTGAACCACGGAAACCTGAACCACCGGCAGTAGCCCATGATAGTGCATTACCTTGACGGTCGGTAATCGTTACAATAGTGTTGTTGAAAGACGCATGAACATGAGCCATACCATCAGCAACTTGTTTTTTAACCTTTTTACGACGAATTGGTGTCTTAGCCATAATACTATCCCCTTATCGCTTAATAGGCTTACGAGGACCCTTGCGGGTGCGCGCGTTAGTCTTAGTTCTTTGACCACGTAGTGGTAAAGAGCGACGGTGACGTAGGCCACGATAACAACCAAGGTCCATAAGGCGCTTGATATTTAAAGTAACTTCACGACGAAGATCACCTTCAACAGTGTACTTGCCAACTGCATCACGCAGTACGTCAAGAATTTCGTCTGAAAGTTCACCGATTTTTGTGGTTTCGGCGATACCAGTCGCTACTAAGATAGCCTTAGAGCGAGTCTTACCTATGCCATAAATAGCTGTTAAACCAATAACTGCATGTTTATGATCAGGGACGTTAATGCCAGCAATACGGGCCACTAACACATCTCCTATATTCGAATTTGGTAATCATCTGTTTGAAAAGCCCGTAAGGATACTCAAACGAAGACCAAATTACTACTAAAAACACAGGCCGAGAAAACTCAGCCTGCACGCTGTTTACTTAACCTTGCCTTTGCTTATGCTTAGGCTCACTGCAAATTACGCGTACTACACCAGCACGTTTAATAACTTTACAGTTACGGCATATTTTCTTAACGGAAGCACGTACTTTCATTGCTCAACTCCGTAAACTGACCTTATCGACCGTAGCCTTTAAGGTTCGCTTTTTTCAGCACAGAATCATACTGATGAGACATCAGGTGAGTCTGTACTTGTGCCATAAAGTCCATGATCACTACAACGATAATCAAAACTGATGTACCGCCGAAGTAGAATGGCGTTTGCCACGCCATCGTCATGAATTCAGGCACCAGACAGATAAAGGTTATATACAAAGCGCCTGCCAATGTCAGGCGTGTCATCACTTTATCAATGTATTTAGATGTCTGCTCACCTGGACGAATACCTGGGATAAATGCGCCAGATTTCTTAAGGTTATCTGCTGTTTCACGTGGGTTAAAAACCAACGCTGTGTAGAAAAAGCAGAAGAAGATAATAGCCGCAGCTAAAACAAGTGAGTACAACGGTTGACCTGGGGTCAGCGTAGTAGCAACAGCTTGTAATACATCAGCGACTGGACCTTCACCTTGGCCGAACCAGCTAGCAATTGTACCAGGGAACAGAATTATACTGCTAGCGAAGATTGGTGGAATAACACCCGCCATATTTACTTTTAGTGGTAAATGCGTGCTTTGAGCAGCAAATACTTGACGACCTTGTTGGCGTTTAGCGTAGTTAACAACAATACGACGTTGTCCACGTTCGAAAAACACTACAAGATAAGTAACAGCGAATACGATTACCGCAACCATCAACAGTACAAAAACATTCAAATCACCTTGGCGCGCCATTTCGACTGTCGAACCAATAGCAGACGGCAAGTTAGCTACAATACCAACAAATATTAGAACAGAGATACCGTTACCGATACCACGCTCTGTTATTTGTTCACCCAACCACATAAGGAACATAGTACCAGTTACTAAACTCACCACTGCGGTGAAATAGAAACCCATACCAGGGTTAACAACTAACCCCTCCATCATGCCCGGTAAGCTAGAAGCAATACCGATTGATTGAATAGTAGCTAGCACAAGCGTGCCATAGCGTGTGTACTGGCTAATTTTTTTACGCCCTTGCTCACCTTCTTTCTTAAGCTCTATAAACGGAGGATACATATGCGTTAATAGTTGCGTAATAATCGAAGCCGAGATATACGGCATAATACCCAGTGCTAACACTGAAGCTCGCTCAAGTGCACCACCACTGAACATGTTGAACATCTCAACAATGGTGCCCTTTTGTTGCTCGAAGAAATCGGCAAGTACAGCGGCGTCAATCCCAGGGATCGGCACAAATGAACCTAGACGGTAAATTATGATAGCACCCAATACGAAGAGTAATCGGCGCTTCAATTCCGAAAGTCCACCTTGTGCACTTTTTGTATCTTGACCTGGTTTAGCCATTAGTACTTCCTTAGTCTTCTACCTTGCCTCCGGCAGCTTCAATAGCTTCGCGAGCACCTTTAGAGGCTTTAAGGCCTTTAACGGTAACAGCGCGTGAAACTTCGCCAGATTTAACAACTTTAACGAAAAGAACGTTCTTTTTAACTAGACCAGCTGCTTGTAACGCGCTTAGGTCTACCACATCGCCTTCTACTTTAGCGATTTCAAAAAGGTTTATTTCTGCAGATACTAAAGATTTGCGAGAAGTAAAACCAAATTTAGGTAGACGACGTTGCATAGGCATTTGACCGCCTTCAAAACCAACGCGTACTTTGCCGCCAGAACGTGATTTTTGACCTTTGTGACCACGGCCGCCAGTCTTACCTAGACCAGAACCGATACCACGACCAACACGTTTTGGAGCAGTTTTTGAACCTGCAGCAGGTGAAAGTGTATTCAAATGCATCGAATTAACCCTCTACCTTAACCATGTAAGAAACCTTGTTTATCATACCACGTACACATGCTGTGTCTTCTAACTCAACAGTGTGGTTGATACGACGTAAACCAAGACCGCGTAATGTAGCTTTATGTTTCGGTAAACGACCGATAGAGCTTTTTACTTGTGTTACTTTTACAGTTTGATTTGCCATGGTTACCCCAGTATTTCGTCTACGCGAAGGCCACGTTTAGCAGCGATTGACTGTGGAGAATTCATATTCTCAAGAGCCGAAATCGTTGCACGTACCACGTTGATCGGGTTAGTAGAACCGTAACATTTAGAAAGTACGTTCTGCACACCAGTAACTTCTAGTACTGCACGCATAGCACCACCTGCAATGATACCAGTACCTTCAGATGCTGGTTTCATGAACACTAGTGAGCCAGCATGACGTCCCTTAACAGGATGCTGTAATGTGTTGCCATTTAGGTCTACGTTGATCATGTTACGACGTGCTTTTTCCATTGCTTTTTGAATAGCAGCTGGAACTTCACGTGCTTTACCATAACCGAAACCTACTTTACCTGCGCCATCACCAACTACAGTTAGTGCAGTAAAGCTAAAGATACGACCACCTTTAACTACTTTAGACACACGGTTCACCGCGATTAGCTTTTCAGCTAGATCAGGCTGTTGTTGCTTTGCTTCTACGTTAGCCATAGTCTACTCCTAGAATTGCAAACCGGCTTCACGCGCAGCATCAGCTAGCGCCTTCACACGGCCGTGATATTTAAAGCCACTGCGATCAAAAGCAATCTTTTCGATGCCTTTGTCAGCCGCACGTTCAGCAACCGCTTTGCCAACTGCTTGCGCAGCTTCAACGTTACCGGTGCCTTTAACTGTTTCGCTAATAGCCTTTTCAACAGTAGAAGCAGCAGCCAGTACATTACCCTCAGCATTTACTACTTGAGCGTATATGTGACGTGGCGTGCGGTGGATAACAAGACGCGTTGTGCCTTGTTCAATATAATTTCTACGAGTGCGTTTAGCACGACGTAGACGAGCTGTTTTTTTATCCATCGTCTTACCTTACTTCTTCTTAGCCTCTTTACGGCGTACATTCTCATCTGAATAACGAACACCCTTACCTTTATAAGGCTCAGGTTTACGGTATGCACGAATGTTAGCAGCTGTTTGACCAACTAACTGCTTATCTACGCCCTTAACTAGAACTTCTGTTTGGCTTGGAGTTTCAATCGTAATTCCTTCAGGAACTGCGAAATTAACTGGGTGTGAGAAGCCAAGAGTTAAATCTAATGTTTTACCCTTAGCTGCAGCACGGTAACCCACGCCTACTAACTGAAGTTTCTTCTCGTAACCTTCATGCGTACCAACAACCATGTTGTTGATTAGAGCGCGAGCAGTACCTGCTTGAGCCCATGCATTAGCTACGCCATCACGAGGTAAAGTAGTAATAACGTTGTCATTAACTTGTACTTCAACAGCGTTGTTGATAGTACGAGTAAGTTCACCGTTTTTGCCTTTAACTGTGATTTCCTGGCCTTTTAATGTAACTTCTACACCGGCAGGAACAGTAATTGGTGCCTTTGCTATGCGAGACATAGTTCCCCTCCGATTAAGCTACAAAACCAATGATTTCACCACCAACACCAGCACTACGTGCTGTGCGGTCTGTCATTAGGCCTTTAGAAGTTGATACGATAGCGATACCAAGACCACCCATTACCTTAGGTAATTGGTCACGTTTCTTATAGATACGTAGACCAGGGCGACTTACACGCTGGATATTTTCAATTACAGCTTTGCCTTCGAAGTACTTCAACTCGATAGAAAGCTCAGGTTTAGTTTCACCGTTAACGGCGAAATCTACGATATAACCTTCGTCTTTTAGTACTTTAGCTAATGCTACTTTCAGCTTTGAAGTTGGCATCGTTACAGATACTTTCTTCGCTGATTGACCGTTACGAATTCGTGTAAACAAATCCGCGATAGGATCTTGCAAGCTCATAGTCTTACTCCCATGATTCTATTACCAGCTAGCCTTTTTAAGGCCAGGAATTTCACCGCGCATAGCTGCTTCGCGAACTTTAATACGGCTCATGCCGAATTTGCGAAGGAAACCATGTGGGCGGCCCGTAATGTTACAACGATTACGTTGACGTGCAGGGCTAGAATCACGAGGTAAAGCTTGTAGCTTAAGTACCGCGTCCCAACGATCATCTTCAGATGTGTTAACATCACTGATGATAGCTTTTAGTGCCGCGCGCTTTTCAGCGAACTGAGCAACTAGTTTTGTGCGCTTTGCTTCGCGCGCTTTCATAGAATTCTTTGCCATAACCCTACCCTTATTTCTTAAATGGGAAGTTAAACGCTTCTAACAACGCACGGCCTTCCTCATCAGATTTCGCAGAAGTAGTGATAGTAATATCCATACCGCGTACACGGTCTACTTTATCGTAATCGATTTCTGGGAAGATGATTTGTTCACGTACGCCCATGCTGTAGTTGCCACGTCCATCAAAAGACTTAGCACTTACGCCACGGAAGTCACGAATACGTGGGATAGCGATTGATACCAAACGCTCAAAAAAGTCCCACATACGCTCGCCGCGTAGGGTTACTTTACAACCAATCGGGTAACCTTCACGCACTTTGAAGCCAGCAACAGATTTGCGTGCTTTAGTGATTAGAGGTTTCTGACCAGAGATTGCTGCTAGATCCGCTACTGCGTTATCTAAAATCTTCTTGTCAGCTAGGGCTTCGCCCACGCCCATATTCAATGTGATCTTTTCGATCTGAGGGACTTGCATGACAGAGCTGAAACCAAACTTCTCTTGAAGTTCCGCAACTACTTTGTCTTTATATACTTCATGCAGTTTCGCCATCATTCTACTCCAACTATTAGATAGTTTTACCAGTAGATTTAAAGATACGTAATTTCTTACCATCTTCAATCTTGAAACCTACACGATCAGCTTTACTCGTTTCCGAGTTGAAGATCGCAACGTTTGATGCATCCATAGATGCTTCTTTCTCAACAATGCCGCCAGCTTGGTTCAATTGTGGAACCGGCTTTTGGTGTTTCTTGATCAAGTTTATGCCTTCGACAAAGATTCGACCAGATTCAGTAACAACTGAAAGCACTTTTCCGCGCTTACCTTTGTCTTTACCTGCTAGTACGATTACTTCGTCATCACGACGTATTTTTGCTGCCATGATTGGCTCCTTACAGTACTTCTGGGGCTAGTGAAACGATTTTCATGAACTTATCATTACGAAGTTCGCGAGTCACAGGGCCGAAAATACGTGTACCAATTGGCTGCAAGTTATCATTTAAGATAACAGCTGCGTTGCTGTCAAAACGGATCAAAGAACCATCTGGACGGCGAACACCTTTTCTGGTACGCACAACTACCGCGTTTTTAACATCACCTTTCTTCACTTTACCGCGAGGAATAGCTTCTTTTACAGAAACTTTAATGATGTCGCCAATCGCTGCGTAGCGACGGTGTGAACCACCAAGGACTTTTATACACTGCACTTTGCGAGCGCCGCTGTTATCAGCAACTTCCAGCTGAGTTTGCATTTGGATCATGTTAATGACCTCCGGTGTAGTAATTACAACGTGTCTAAAATTCGTTTAAAAATCAGACATTTCGATTAAATCCCAATCAAAAAACAAACGAGTTGTCTCTTAAGGGCGGGCAATTGTACCAGCATTGAGGGGGTAGTGATAGGTTATTTTTTAATTAATTTAGAGCGTATGGTTATTAAAGTTGAGTAATTACGGCTATGTAGCTATTTTACAGATGGTTACAAAACAAACAAGGCACTATATAAGTGCCTTGTTTGTTTTAACTATAGATGATTAACCGAATAAACCTTTTAATTTATCTTTAATCTTATCCTTTGCTTTGTCTTTGGCTTTTTCTTTTGCCTCATCAACCTTCTGCTTAGCTTCATCTTTAAGCGCATTGCCTACATCAAGCTTTATACCAACATCGTGGAAAGGCCCTTTTATACGTAGTGGTATTTTAAAACCAGTGCTGTCATCAGTGGTCCCCTGTCCTTCGATTGATCCAACTATGCCTGTAACCAAACGGTAATTAACTGTTGTTTGTGGTAAATCAACATCGCCTTCACCTGATATTCTAACGAGTGGGCTAATAAGTGATAAATCAGTATTTTTACCAACACCATTAGTAAAGTTAAAACTTCCTGTTAGTGCAGAGAAATCTGTTTGCTCTGATTCTTCAAACCCGGTATCCAGCCCTTCAGACGCAGCACCAAAGTTTCCTGAAATGAGTTCCTTACCTTTACGAACCATCTCAGCTATATTCGCACCTTTTACGGCTCCATCAGCAAACTCAAATCCAAGTTTTCCGTTAAGCGCACCAATAAACGACTTTTGACTTTGGCCAGTTGTGTTTAGGTTCCAATTTAAAGACCCCTTACCCATTAGCTTGTCAAAACCTGCCGCATCAGTTAATAGAGGCTGTGCATCTATACCAGCTAAGTCAAAGTTAGTTGATATTTTATAAGGTACTTGTTGTGCGTTTACATTGATAACGCCTTTACCTGACCCTTCATAAGCAGAAAAGCTATCTAGGCTTAGTTTTGCAATGCTATTTTTTAAAGCAACAGTAAATTGATTTGCGCCCAACTTAATATCGTTAGCTTTTAATCCACTTGAACGAATAACTACATTCGCATCTAGTGAATTTAACGCACTTAGATCAATTTTAGTGTCATCCCATACTATTGGCTCTGCAGGTTTATCATTTTGCTCTACTGGCTCTTCTTGTTTTGCTACTGCTTCAGGTAGGTACGGGTTTAAATCAAGCATACCTAAATCGATATCAGCATTTACAGCTAAACGCTTTCCTAGGTTAAGCTCGCTCTTACCTTTTATTTCCAATGCGTCTAACGTCGCAACTAAATCGTCTAAATTAAATTTCTCACCTGCTAGGTGCATTTTACCGTTTACACTGAATGCGTTAAAAGCATTGTCTTTAGCGTCTAACTCTACACCTTGCCATTTTGCAATACTTTTAACAGACTCACCGCTTAGTGATAACTGACCTTTAATATCTTGTCCTTGCCCAGCGATGCTCCCTTCGAACGTTAGATCAACTAAACGAGAATCTAAGGTTTGTTTAACATTAAAAGTAGCACCTTCAATTGCTTTAGCAGGAGTATCTAATTTTATATCAAGCTCAAAACGCTCCTGCATATAAGTAATACCCCCTTTTACTTCTAATGTTTTACGAAGTGATGGAAGTAAAATAGCGAGTTCTAAATCACTAATTTGTTGCTTAGCACCTGTTAGGCCATCTAGATAAGTAAATGTGCCGCCATAAATAGCAACCTCACCTAACTCAATATCAAAGTTATCTGGAAGCTTTATCGCTTCACCTGATTGGCTTTGCTCTTTAGGTTGCTCTGCAACTGCATCAAACAACTGCCAATTAGCTTTACCATTTTTGTCAGTTTCTAATAGGATATTTGGTTCGTTTATAACAAACTTATCTAATTTAAACTCGCCACCAAATAATGAAAACCAAGGTATATGTACAGCAAGCTGTTTCATACTCGCCATATCGGCGCGCGAACCTGATTCCATATTTGCAAAATGCACGTCGTTAAGTTCTAACTTTAATGCAGGGAATACGCTAAGTGTTTTATCACCTTTAATAGTAAGAGTGCGCCCAGTTGTTTGTTCTACCTGCTCAGACACTTTATTAAAAATAGTATCAGTAGGGATTAAAAACGGTGCGGCAACAATTAGTGCTATACATAGTAAAAGTATTACACCTACAATTTTAAGTAAAGTTTTCATGATCGTCCTTTCAAACGTGCAAATAATGTTCTTATCATAGCGAGTGTTAGCCTTAAAATCATTGTAGTTGATGTAAAAAAGCCACTAAAACCATTTTACCTGTTATATGTGAATCTTTCCTGAAACATTTTGATACCTTTAGGTTACAAATAAATATTGACCCGGTGATACCCCAAGGTTACATTGATACCCAGAGGTTACAAAAAATAAAATACTATTACAGGATGAATACTATGAAGCAACAGGATATTAAAACTGAAGAACAATTTATGGGTCAAAACATATGGATTAGTTTAAGCGCAGGGATAGTTTGTTTACTTCTCTGTGTTTACTCACTAATAAAACAAGATCAACATATTGGAGGGCTTTTAACTGTTGGAATGGGCGTTTTTTTTTATATAGTTATAGTGATTATTTATCTCATTAAAGGGGGTTTTCCGTTAAAAATGTATTTTCAATACGCTTATAAAGATGAGTTTCTAAACACCATTGACACTAATGCATATAAACATACAAGTTTTGCATTTGGGTTTTGCCTTCTGGGTGTTTTTTATATAAGCGATGAAATACCTACCGAATTTTCGCATGCAACTATGGCAATATTCTACCTAGGTATCATGCTCTTGGTATATGGCGCTTCATTGCTTTGGCAAAATCGTGATTAGGAGTGGATATGCAAAATAACATAGCAAAGTATCGAAAAGAGGCCGGGCTTTCACAGCAAGAACTTGCTGATGCTATTAAAGTGTCGCGCAAAACAATAAGTACCGTAGAAACAAACCGGTTTACGCCGTCGGTAATAATTGCTCTAAAAATAGCAAAGCATTTTAATACCTCAGTTGAAAGCCTCTTTGTACTGGATGAAAATGATTGATACATGTTAAAGCATTAGTCTCATTTTATTAGCAAAAATACCGATTTAGTCACTTCAATTACAACGTATGGAGGACAGCGCTGTTGTTATTAGCGTAATTGCGCTAAAATAGACCAGCAAAAAAATATATATCTAAACCGGAGATTCTACAAGGCATGAAAAAACTGCTAATTTCACCGTCAAAAATGACGCTAGGCGAACAAGAAAATCAAATCTATCAGAACATTCTGAAGCAATCTTCAGAGTTAAGCCTTAACCTTATGGCCGTGAAAGTAGAAAACCACCCTGATGATTTTTTACCTTGGTGTTACGAATTGCTAAGTGCAAGCAGAGATCGTATGAACTACGATTTGCTAGAGCCACAGCAGTTACCAGTACTTAAGAAGCTACACGATCAGCTTATTTCAGCTATCAGCTTTTTACAGGTTAAAACTTTACGTATTGCTCCGTGGCCTGTTGTAAGTGTATTTGTAGAACAACACAAAGACGTTATTGCACTTGATGAACAGCTTCGTTTGGTAGACTACATCAAAAGCATTCGTGAACAGTCTCTTAAAGATATGATTCCTGAAGACTTACTTGCGTTTAGCGGTAAGCACATGGCATCACTTGATCCAAGCACATACAACTTTGACGTTGAATGGTTTGCATCTACAAAGAGTGCAAAGAGCTTCCATCAAATGCTTGGTGATTTACCAGGTGCTTTTGACGATGCACTAGTGAATATTCCACTTGAAGGTGATATTACTCAATACGAATATCAACAATTTGTTGCTGCTTATTCAAAAATATTCACCGACAACAACGAAAAGCCAACACTTGCGCCTGCAACACGACTGCTTGCAATGCGTCGCCCTGATTTATTTACTCCGATTACAAATAATCGATTAGATGCATTATGTGGTGCCCTTGGTGTTTCTAAACTTAAAAATAGTGATTTTGAGCGTTACTGGCAAGATATCGTAAAAGGTATTCAAGCTATGTCATGGTACAAAATGGCTAAACCTAGTAATGAGTTAGAAGAACAATTGGTTGCTATTAAAGCATTAATTCCATGTTTCTTTCACTACGCTGATGCTAAAACACCAGATAACTCTAACTACATTAAACTGCTAACCAAGCCTAAACGTACTACAACTACAACAGGTAAAACTCAGCGTAGAGGTAAAGAGTCTGCAGAAATATTAGTAGACCGTGCTCTTGCTGCTGACGATATTCCTGAACACATTCGCAGTAAACGTGATTCAATTGTGAGTGAAGTACAAAAAGGTCGCAGCGTAAACGAAACAATTAGCCTTATGCGCACTATATTCGGTTAAAATCTTCTAATTTAGCCGTACTTTTATGGTGCGGCTAGGTTAATTTATGCACCACCAATGTGCGCAACATCTTCCTTCATGTTATATCCCCATCCTATTCATAAAATTCAAGCTCATGTTTTTAATAAATAAAAAATAATTTTTAATAAAAAATAATGAAGCTGGCACATACAGTGCAATTATCCCGTTAGTTAAACAATAAAAAGCCGTCAGCCTAAAGGTTCCGATTACATAATAAAAACCTTGGCGAGCAAAAATCATATAACGGGAAATGGACATGCTAAAACTAAAAAAAACCATCGCTATAAGTGCTATAGCATTAATGGGCGCAACATCTTTAACGTCAACAGCCGTACATGCTGAAGTAACAGCAAACGCAGCGGCAACATCAAACTACTTATGGCGTGGTCAAGAGCAAACTGGGGGCGATGCAGCTATTTCAGGCGGTATTGATTACGCCAATGAATCGGGCTTTTATGCAGGTACTTGGGCTTCAAATGCATCGTGGGCCGATGAAATGACCTATGAGCTTGATTTATATGCAGGCTTTGGTGGCGACATTAACGAAAGCGTTAGCTACGATGTTGGCTATATTTATTACGCTTACCCAGACGCAGCTTCTGAAGCAGACGCAGATTTCTCTGAAATTTACGGTAGCATCAGTGTTGAAGGCTTTACATTTGGTGCTTCAGTACTTGCAACATCAGCTGCAAGTGGTGATGGTACAGACTTTGGTGATTCACTTTACCTGACAGCTGATTACGGTTTTGCTGTTGGCAGTAACGGCACTGAAATGGCACTTCACTTAGGCCACTACTCTGGTGACTTTATTGGCGATGATAATATCTTAGATTACGGTGTATCAATTTCGAAAGATGGTTTCACTTTTGGTTTATCTGATACAGATATGGATGATTCAGATATTAAAGCTTACGTTGCTTATTCTGTAGACTTTAATTTATAAGAAAGAATGTGTTACTTGCTGCGACACGAAGGGCCTTTTGGCCCTTTTCTCGTTTTTGAACAAGACCCCCTCATATCTGTTAACAAACCGTTACAATTGAATAAAAACAATACATACATTTTCCTTTATTCTATTACCTAGTCACTGGGCATTTATAACTGCCTAGCCATAAAATAGGTATAAAGGAATAATAATGAAATCACCTAACGCTTTTAGCGCCCTACTCGATATTTATATAAATCCTAGTAAAGCTTTCAATGGTGTTGAACACGCCAAAGGTTGGTCGTGGTTAGCATTTATATGTATTACCCTTGCTAGTATCGCTAGTGTTTATATTTTTTACTCTAGTGTTGATATGCAGTTTTTGATTAATGAGCAAGTAGCAGCATCAAGTATAGATGCAACAATTGGCGAGCAAAAAGCAATTCGTCAAAGTATAGAGCTAAATGCAGAAAACCAAATTTGGTTTGCTCTGTTTGGCGGCGTAATTGCGCTGGCTATCATGAATGCACTCATGGCACTTTATTATATGCTTGTGGCTAAACAAGATCCTGAATCAGAACATAGCTACGGAGCTTGGTATGGATTCTCTACCTGGACAATGATGCCAGTTGTTATTTCAAGCCTAGGCACAATAGCTCTTGTACTAAGTGCAAGTACAGATCAAATATCTCAACAAGCCGTATTTAGCTACGCATCTATTAACCAATTAATAATAGGACTTGAAATTGGCCATCCTTTTTATAGCTTATTAGAATCAATAAACTTATTTAGCTTTTGGAGCATTGCACTGGGAATGATCGGCTTAAAATGCTGGACTAATTTTTCAACTAACAAAGCACTCCTATTCTCTGCACTTCCTTCAATCATTATTTTTGGTATTTGGGCAGTCATTGCAGCAATGTAACCACTAGATGGGGGTATGTATTGCCTCCGCATTACTTAATTCACGGATAGATAAAAATGAAAAAAGCAATAATCATCACACTCGCTGTAGGCGCATTTATAGCCCTAATTGTGTCAAAGCAAATCTCTGGCGATGAAAAACAAGCCGAAGTAAATATTGCTCAAGTAGAGCTTGGCGACATTGCTGACTCAATAATGGCTTCAGGTAATTTAGTTTTTAATACACAAGTGCAATTACGCTCTGAAGTGACAGGCCGAGTAGATAAAATATTTGTTCAAGAAGGCCAAGGAGTGAAACAAGGCGATATGTTAATGCGCCTTGATACAACTGCTTTTGAATCAGAAGTTACCCGTAGTAAAGCAATCCTTCGCGCCACAGAAATTGAAATTAAACACAATAAAACACGCCTTGCTAACCTAGAGCGCCAACTTAAAAGACAAAAAGACTTATACGATGTCGGTTTAGGTAATCAAGAGAGCTACGAGAATATTGAAAGCGCACGCGATCTAGCTAAAATCGATATTGAATCACGAATAGAGTCGTACAACCAAGCACAAGCATCATTACAAATTGCGCAAGATCGCTTAAGTAAAAGTGTATTTAGAGCTCCAATGAGCGGCTTGCTTGCATCTGTAAATATTAAAGAAGGTGAAACCGTTATAGCCGGTACTACTAATATTATTGGTTCTGATTTGATGTTAGTAGCCGATCCTAGCGCTATTTTAGCCGAGCTGCGTGTTGATGAAACCGACATTGCGAGTATTAAGCTTAACCAAAAAGCGAATATTTATGCTGCCGCATACCCTAATAAACCATTTAGCGGCACAGTAATCAATATTGGTACTTCAGCTAAAAACCAAGCAGGCTCTCAAGGTTTATCATTTAAAGTAAAAGTATTACTCGATACTACTGAGCGCCAGCTATATGCAGGAATGAGTTGTAGAGCAGAGATCGCAACAAGCATTGCCGAAAATGGTCTAAAACTTCCAATAGAGGCAATCCAAAAAGAAGACGATAAAACATTTGTATGGCGACTAAATAGTGACAACACAGTTAGCAAAATTGCTGTAACTGTTGGAATATCATCTGATATAGAGCAAGCAATTACTGACGGCTTAAATGAGGGCGACAAAATAGTTATTGGCCCTGCGCGCCCAGTAAGTCTTTTGACTGAAGGTGATGTGGTAAAACTTAAATCAGATGCAGACAAGGAAGAAGCCTAATGTCTGCGGTAATCAAGCTAGAGCATATTAATAAACAATACAAAATGGGCTCAGAGGTATTTAAGGCACTTGATGATGTAAACGTACATATAATGCAAAACGAATACGTGGCGATTATAGGACCTTCTGGTTCAGGCAAGTCGACCTTAATGAACTTACTAGGCTGTTTAGATACACCCAGCAGTGGCGAATACTACTTAAAAGATAAACTAGTAAAAAGTATGACCGAGACAGAGCTTGCTCATCAGCGTAATGAAAGTGTCGGGTTTATATTTCAAAGCTTTAATTTAATACCACGTGCAACCGCACTAGAAAATGTAATGCAGCCTTTAGTATATCGCTTTATTCCTAGTAAACAACGCAAGCAACAAGCTCTAGAAGCACTAAAGCGGGTAGGTCTCGGTGATAAAGTTAATCATTTATCTAGCCAGCTATCGGGCGGGCAACGTCAACGTGTTGCTATTGCCCGCGCTTTAGTCACAAAACCACATATATTATTAGGAGATGAACCCACAGGTAATCTTGATAGTAAAACGACCCGCGAAATTATGGATTTGTTTGATGAGCTGCATAACGAAGGTCACACTATTATTTTAGTAACACATGAGCAAGAAATTGCCGATCATTGCCAACGCGTAATTCGTTTAGTGGACGGTAAAGTGGTAAGTGATGTAACTAAAGATGAAGGAATCAAGCAACATGTTTAAATCAGCTCTTGCCATAATGGAAGGCACTAAAGCCGCTTTTTCAGCTATTAAAGCTAATGCAATGCGCAGCGCACTGACTTGCTTGGGCATTATTATTGGTGTTGCCGCCGTAGTTACTGTCGTTGCAGTAATGCAGGGTTTTACAAAGCAAATAAACGATCAACTTGCTGATATGTCGCCAGATGTAACAACAATAAAGCCTTACACCAGTATTGAACTCGAAATGGTTGGTAAAAATGCCAAGCTTACCTACGACGATTTTTTAGCTTTAAAGTCGCGTATAAAAGAAGCAGAAACGCTAACTGCCCTAATGTTTACCTGGCGCTTTTCGGGGGGAGCTGAGTATGGAAATAAAAGCCACTCATCGCGTGTTATCGGTACTGAGCAAGACTATCAAAAAGCGTATCGTACTTATCCTGAACTTGGTCGCTTTATTCGTGCTGAGGACGATGATAAGCGAAGAAGGGTCGCATTTATCGGCCCTTCAATCATAGAAAAGCTAAACCTTCCTGAAAACCCAGTAGGTGAATATATAAAGCTAGGTGGTGAATGGTTTAGAATTATTGGCGTTGCTGAAAAACAAGGTAGCTTATTTGGTTTTGACCAAGACGATTACATTAATATTCCAATTAGTACCATGAGTGCTTTAGAAGGCGGAAGTACACAAACTAATGTGCAAATTATGTTTAGGCTGAATGAAGGTACTAACGAAGAACAAGTGCTTGCAAAAATAACCCGTGTATTGCGCCAACTACATAAACTAAAAGAGAAAGATGAAAACGACTTTGAATTTGAAACCGCTGAAAAATCTCGTGCCCAAATAGATAAATTTACCAGCAGCGCTACTGCTATTACTGCTGGTATTGTTGGAATAAGCTTACTTGTTGGCGGTATTGGTGTTATGAATATAATGCTAGTGTCGGTAACTGAACGCACACGCGTTATTGGTACATTAAAAGCACTAGGCGCAACACCTGGTTTTATTATGCTGCAGTTTTTAGTTGAAGCCGTTGTGCTTTCACTCTTTGGTGGTTTAATAGGACTCATTATAGGATATGGCGCCGCAGGGCTTATTTCGTTTTTAGTCCCTAGTATGCCTGATGCATATATACCAGCATGGGCTGTAATACTATCGTTCGGATTTACATCAATGATTGGGATTATATTTGGTTTAGCCCCTGCTATTAAAGCAGCAAGACTAAACCCTATAGATGCACTGCGTTATGAATAACTAGTTTAAATAATTATTTAGCTTTAAATGGTACCTTATTACATTGTACTTCTACTGTTTTAGGGTACCAAGCTGGGCCGATTTGATTCACAACCACCTCAGCTAAACCATTAGTAAACGATTTATACGTATGAACGCTTTGCCACTCCCCTTGTGGGCAATGTGTTGTTAAATCTAACGGCTCTGATCCCTCGTACAACGCAAGTGCAAAATTATGATGCCACTGTGAGCTTTTTAGCGTTTTATTGCTTACTTTTCTCTGTATACCGTTATCAAAGTAAATATTTGTACACCCCGTTAAAATAATCAGTGTGCAACCGGCTGCAAATAGCTTGATGCTCATAATGTCTCCCCTAGTATTTGCTCTTGGCACCACACTTTAATGGTATGGGGCGAGTATATTCCAAGCGTAATTAAACTCAGCGCTCCATCGCTAAACGTTTGTTGTGACTGCATTTGAATAACCGGTGTATTTGAACATATTTGTTTTACGTCTACCCGCTGCTCACCCACTAACCCCCATAAATAAAATGGGCGGCTATCTTCGAAATTAGCTTGGCTCGTTATTTTTGCTGTTGCCTGTGGCTGAATGGTTACCGCAGAACAAGCACTGAGGCTTAATGCTATCGCCCCTATAATTAATGGTTTCATACTCTTCCTTATAAACTAAATACCAGTAAGGTAACTTTATAAGAGAACATAAAATATTAGCGTAAAAAGCTGTGGGGAATATGTAGAAACGCTATGAAGTTTTATACAGTTTATTACACATAAAGGCCGCATAAATGCGGCCCTTAAAGTAGTAAACTTAAGTGGTTAGTAAATAAATAGACGTTAGAATTTAGCTAAATTATTTTTACTGTCTTTGTCGACCAGCTTAATGTAAGGATCTACCCCCGCAAATAATGGTTTTTCTTTTACTTTTAGCTCAATAGTATTGGTACCAGACACTATTTGATGCTTTTGCGAGTAAATAACAAAGTCTTCAGCTAGTAAGTTTTCAGGGTCGTCGCTAAATAATGCAATATCAATTAGCTCATCGAGCGGCTGCTCGGTTTCTTCACCTTGGCCATCCGCACGCTGTTTAATGGCTTCAATGTTTAGCGTAACGCTATAAAAGCCATCACTATCAGCGCTATCTGTAACTGAAACATCTTTCATCTCAAGCTCATACAAGGTGATATATTTAAACTGATCGTCAATAAAACTTTGTTCTGCTTGCGTTGCGTCTTGTTTTAAATAGCTAAGTAAATCAAGCGTAGTTGGGTATGGTGTTGATTGGTACTGAAATTCATTTAAAAATGATTTGAGTGCATCATTTAAACGTTTTTCACCTAAACGATCATAAATCGCCATCATCACAACTGATCCTTTATTGTAATGAAGATATTGTTGAGACTGCGTTTTATATAGTGGCATTTCTTCAAAGGCTTCCCCTGTACGCCCTATTAAGTACCTATCAAGCTCATATTTTAAAAACTTACGTAGCTTCTCGCCGCCAAAGCGTTTTTTTAGCACCATAAGCGCACTATACTGTGAAAGCGTTTCAGAAATAACTGCGCTCCCCTCAACATTTGCTCCCGACACTTGATGCCCCCACCACTGGTGCGCTACTTCATGTGCGGTAACATAGTAAGGGTAGTCAACTTTACTCTCATCTCTTAAGTCTGTAATAAACCCCATGCTTTCTGAGTAAGGGACTGTATTGGCAAAACTTTGTGCAAACGAGCGATACTTAGGAAACTCAATAATACGTAGCTGTTTATGCTGATACGGCCCAAATGCTTGTGTAAAGTAATCTATCGAGTCTTGTACTGACTCAATCATACGGTCAATATTCCATGCATGATTTTTGTGGTAATACACCTCAATATTTACCCCATTATGTTCAACCTTTTTACTTTCAAGCTCTGCCGAAAGCACCGCATAAAAGTTTAAAATAGGCGCATCCATTTCATAAACAAAAGTGCGGCGCCCGTCTTTTACACTTTCACTTTGTAAATACCCTGGGGTAATAGCAAATTGCGACTCGTCGGTTGTTACCGTTGCCTTAAAGTTAATAAACCCATTAGCTGCACCAAAATTACTTTGTGTATAGTACTGACTGGCTTCTAGCTTATGGGCACGTTCAAGTTCTGGTAAATCATGCTTACGGCGTTCAAATTTATCAGCTACCTGTAAACCACGGCTATAACCAAAGCTAGGGAGGAGTTCAAAGTTATTAATAAAAGTGCCATTGGCAACTAATTGTGTATCAGAACCTTGATCAGTAAAGCCTTTGTGATCGCGAGTAACCGACAGTTGCCCTTCTCTTATTTCGTTTGGCATAAGCGGCTGCTCAAACTCAAACCATGCTGAATAAAGCGCTGGTAATTTTTCAACTATCTTACCGCCTGCCATGGCTACATCCCAACTTTTAGCGTGTTGAGGTGAGCTTATTAACACTCGCGTAATTGGCTCGTTAGATGTATTGGTAAATTTAATTTTTGCCACAGCACTTAAAGCACGCTTTTTTGGAAAAATATCAACAGTTAAGTCAACATCGGTCACCATAGGTAGTGCTAAGTCTTTGTATTGTGCAAACTGCTGCTCATAACTTATTTGCTTGTCTTGAAACTCATCGCTCGTAGTAAACTCGTTCAAAACTCTTGTGTTGTTATAAATATTGTAGCCTGCACCAACAAACACTAATGCACTAATAACCGCAACCGCTTGCCCTTTTAACGACATATTATAACGAAGCATAGACAGGCGTGTGCGCAGCGTTTGTGAAGGACCACGATGCCATAACGCAAACCCAACAATCGCTAAAACAAGACTTAACGCACCCCAATACAATGTGTACCAATGCGCGCCTTGTAAAAAGTGCCCATAACCATTTATATCAGAATACGGTACGCTACTGCTTTGCGAAAAGTGATACATATGGTGCTCAAACCCATAAGAACCCATCACTTTTTGCGCTATGTAATACAAAATAAACAAGCCCATTCCTACATATTTATTCGGGCTAATAATTTGTAAAAAGAAGGCGAGTACCGTCAGCATAATTAACGGTAAAATCGATAAATAAACAATCCTAAATAAATACTGTCCTAGCTCTAAATTAAATTGACCTTTAAATAACTGAACTGTAATTGTGAGTATCATTCCCACGAGGAACAACCCAGAAATAGCGGCGATTAAAGCCAGTATTTTTGACACCCAAAAAACACTGTTATGTACAGGAAAGCTGTCAACAATATCGCCCATGCCACTTTGTCGCTCTCGCCACACAAGCTCAGCACTATAAAAAGCGATAATAACAAACAAAAATAAACCGGAAATACCACTAATAACATTTACCATATTCTGAGTTAAAGGCCAGTTAGTAGTGCCATAAGCACCAATAGGCGCAAACAGAGGGATCATAAGCGTTACAATGCTTACACCCGCTAAAATCATAAAAGGAGCACTAAATATAACTTGTTTAAGTTCGAATATACTGCGCATTATTAGCTGAGATTTAGTACTAACCCCCGCTGATTTATAATTTTTAGCACTATTGATAAGTGCAGCTTGTTTATTTTGTACAAAAGCAGAGACTTTAAATTGCTTCTTCTGTTTTTTAGTTACTATGCGATTGCTTAGCTTTCCAAGGCCAAAAAACATTGCAACACTGATTGCCACCCACAATATACGGTTAACTAAAAGGTCACCTGTGAGCGTTAGCACTTCTGTGTTTTTATCATTTACAGTCCAATAACGTGTTAAATCAATTAACGAACCAGAGCCAAATGGGTCGGCGTAAACAACAATATTTCTAAATGCTAAATCATCAAAGTAAACGCCGGCAATTTGATAGGCTATAAAAATCACAACAGCTGCTACATACACCGACATCATGGTTTTAAAATAGACCGCTACACTATTAAAAATAGCCGAAAGCACCAGTAAACTTGGCACTGCTAAATAAAGATAAGGCGCAGCGTAGTACATTAGCTTATTAGGACCAATCAATTCGCCATCGAGCCAGCCAACTAATAAACCAAATTGCGACCCTAAAAACACACCCAATGGCACGCTTAAAAACACAATAAGTACAACTAAGTAAGAACCAAAAAAACGCCCTGCTTGATAAGGCACAGGATTAACAGGCTTACTAAAAACCAGCTCATCCATTTTGCTTTCACTGTTGCGAATAGCAGAGCTGGCAACAAAGTTAACCACTAAAAACATAGCGAGTGTACAAAATGTAACGGTTAAAAGCATAATAGAGAAAGGCGAGTTCATATGAACATTCGCCCCACCTAACGGGAACTTACTACTAGAGCTTATAAAAAACGCCATAAAAAAGAAGATTAATGAGGTCACATAAAACGAAGGCTGACGCGCGAAATAACGCAGCTCAAACGCGAGCATATTAAAAAACATAACGCCTCCTTATGCTACTTGGCTGTTACGATGATTAAGCAGAGTAGAAAAATACACATCTTCTAAATTTGCATTACTTGCTTCAAACCCTTGTGGGGCTTGCTCTGCTATTACATGTAAAATTGTTTTCCCTGCAAATAGGCGCTTAGAAATAACCGGTAATTGTGGCTCAAGTTCTTGCGCTTCTTCTTGGCTCATGGCTTTGCGCCAAATTTGTCCTTGGAGCTTATCGGTAAGCGCTATTGGGTTACCTTCTAGTAAAATCTTACCGCCAGCCAACACCGCCATATTTGGGCAAAGCTCTGCAACATCTTCAACGATATGGGTCGATAATATAACTACTTTTTGCTCGCCTAAGCTTACTAATAAGTTATGGAAACGATTACGTTCCTCTGGGTCTAGCCCCGCTGTTGGCTCATCAACTATTAGTAAATCAGGGTCGCCCAGTAATGCCTGTGCAATACCAAAACGCTGACGCATACCGCCCGAAAAGCCACTTACCGCTTTTGAGCGATGTTGATATAAATTAGTGTGTGCAAGTAATCCTTCAACCGACTCTTTACGCTCGGCTTTATTATGAATCCCCTTTAAAACAGCCATATGATCTAGCAAATCGTAGGCACTAACACGCGGGTACACACCAAAATCTTGTGGTAAGTAACCTAAACGCTGACGCAAAGCTTGTGGGTCTTTAAATACATCAATGCCATCAAAAGTAATTGAACCTGAATCAGCCGACTGCAGCGTTGCAATGGTACGCATAAGCGATGATTTACCTGCGCCATTTGGCCCAAGCAATCCAAACATCCCTTTACCGATAGATAAATCAACACCTTGTAGTGCATGTACGCCGTTATCGTAGGTTTTAGATAACCCAGTTATTGATAGCATTTTTACTTCCTTGAATATGAGTAATTATTTTTATAATGTTTTATATCACAAGAAAAACAGGAACATAAGTTACTTGTTAGTTAAATTTGTAACAACAAATAAACATAATTTAAACTCATAACACTTGCCTGCACTGTATTCACTCGGTATAAAAACCACATATACTTTTTATAAGAAGCGAAAAGCCATGCAAGATCACCAAAGCCAGCCGTTAAATGACTTTATAGAATATTCACACGACGAAATGCTAAATCGTGCTAACGAGTTTTTACAAACCAGCCAACGCCGCCATAGCATTCGTAGCTTTAGCGATCGCCCAGTACCAAAAAATATTATTGAAGCATGTATAAAAGCAGCTGGCACAGCACCTAGTGGAGCGAATCATCAGCCTTGGCATTTTGTGGCTATAAACAGTAGCGATGTAAAAAAACAAATAAGAGAAGCCGCCGAAAAGCTAGAGCGTTCTTTTTACGAAGGCAGAGCAGGTGAAGAATGGTTAGATGCGCTAAAGCCGTTAGGTACCGACGCCAATAAACCTTATTTAGAGCATGCACCTTGGCTTATAGCTGTATTTAGTCAAAAAAAGGGCGGTGTAAGCACCGATGATAAAAATACGAATTATTATGTGCATGAGTCTGTTGGTTTAGCTACCGGCTTTTTAATTCAAGCTTTGCACCGCAGTGGTTTGGCAACCCTTACTCATACTCCAAAGCCAATGAGCTTTTTAACCGACATATGTAATCGCGATAGAGATAATGAACGCCCATACATGCTACTTATTGCAGGCTACCCAAATGATGATGCAACAATACCGGCTCATGCACTGGATAAAAAATCACTCGATGAAATAGCTACGTTTATTTAGTATCTTCTTGTCGGCAAAACCACTCATATAGCAAAGCAATGATCGACTCAACTTTTGGATCGGTCAATGAGTAATAAATAGTGTGCCCTTCTCTGCGAGTAGCAACCATATCTGCCTTGCGTAAACTTGCTAAATGCTGAGATAGCGCCGACTGCGCTAAAGGTACATTTTTATTTAGCTCACCTACACTTTGCTCACCTTGTAATAAACTACATAAAATCATTAAGCGATTTTTGTTAGCCATTAATTTTAAAAACTGTTCGGCTTGCTCTGCGTTGACAGCTAGTTGTTCAATATTCATTTTATTATTTCTCTTTTTGATACCTTTTTAAGTATAGACTTTTACATTAGTAAGTTCTAATATAATTAACATTAGGTTTTACTAATATTAAGATGGCCATGAAACTAGCGATGCCATTTTATTAATCGGCGGAAGTGCTGTAGCAGTATCCGCACTATTAAGTTACTTTATATAAAGTAGCTTTCAGTTTTTAACGTTATTTATAAGTATTAACTCAATTCAACCTACTTATACCAAGTAGCACCCATTAATGTCTTTTTTAAGAAAAAGAGGATTTACAAACTAATGCTTACATCAATCCCTGATTTACTAAAAATTATCACACCTAACCAACGCCGTATTGACGCAGCGCAAGCAAAACTCGAGCTTGAAAAAAATAAAGGTTTACTTATTGATGTGCGAGAACCTGCAGAGCACGCGACAAAATCGGCTTCCGGCGCTATAAATATTCCGCGTGGATTACTCGAGATGAAACTAATGGAAATAGAAAAAGACGCAGCTCGCCCTATTTACGTGCACTGCGCAAGTGGTGCACGCGCAACGTTGGGAGCAGAAGCATTAACGCGTGTGGGTTATGAAAACGTGACTGTTATTACCTGTGACGCAAACCAAATATGTAGCGTATTTTAAGTATCTACTAAGTACTTATAATTATGCGCCTAACAAAGGTAGGTGTTTAACGCTGTGATAAGTCAGTGCTAATTTAATACACTCTTTAACTGGGTGTTCTGGTAATGGCTTTTCACTATTTAACACTATTGCTCTATTTCCTTCAAAGGTAAGATTATGAGAGTACAACTCTCTAAATGTGCTTACTAGCTTTGATTGGCAATGAAAAAACAAATAACACGATGAGCCCTTTAAGCCTACGCGAATGGGGCTGCCATTTATTGTGTTATAACTTGGCTCTCCCCACTTTAAAGACTCTTCAACAGCTCCTAAGTTTTGCTCTTGTGCTACGGTATAAATTAACTCTCGTAATTGTATAAGCGTACTTTTAGCTGCCTCAGGATAATTATTAAATATATTTTTTATATCCGTATTCATAAAAACATCCTTATAAGTATTACAAGTTTAAAACAGGTTACTTTTGCTGCCTTTGATCAACTAAAACAAGTAGCATCTGCTCAATATTTTTAACACTATAAGTAAGTGCTCTCAGTAGCTCTTTCTCACTTTGCTCTGTTGCCTGCTGCGACGTTTTACCTTGATTAGCCAATACATCTTTTTGCTCAAGTATCGCCTCTCTAAACTCACTCGCATTAACCACACCAAGCAAAGACACTAAAGCGCCATTTCCTGACTGCCCAGCTGTTTCAAAGCTTAAACGATATAATCCAAAAATTCGCATGAGCGGCCCTTGGCTTAATCCAACATCGGTTATTTTTTCAAGCGGAATAGATTTTTCTTCTTTAAATAATATGCCACGTTTAACTACCAATTTTTGTGGTAATAAGTCAGCCGACATAGCTGCGAGTATTCGCCCGCCCACCAGCCATACAATCGCTAAAACAATGGGTAACAACGGAATAGTCACCAGCGCTAGTACACTAAAAAAAGCGGCCATTAGCATCCAGTATTGCTGAACCTTCGGGTCGAAAGATGCACTTTTTAAAATATGTTTTGTCATTGTTTTAATCCTTTATCTATATAACTACAAATACACTCTGCAAACTTCAATAATCTCTACTCAATCTTACAAACTAATAACGACTTTTATAGCAAGAGCAATAAACACAACCCCCAGTATTTTATCAAGCCACGGGTTCTGCTTAGTAAAACCAAAGCGATTTTTTGAAACCTCAGTAAGTACTGCAACTAGTAAATACCAACCTGTATCAATTACAAACACGGTTAAGCACATAATAATGCCAATGCTTAAAGTGAGATTTTGCGGGTCTATAAACTGCGAAAACAACGCTAAAAAGAAAATTGCCAATTTAGGGTTTAAAAACGCAATGGCGAATCCATCTTGCAACGCTTTAGTTGCGCTTATCTCACTTTTTTGTACTTGCAGTTCGTCATTATTGGGTTTTGCTAATAGTATTTTTAAACCTAAATAAGCTAAATACCCAGCGCCTAAATATACAAGTACTTGGTATACCGTTGGAAACTGAGCCATCAATGTCCCCAAACCAAGTAACGAAGCTGCCGCATAAAGCCCAACACCCACGCCATGGCTAAGTGCAGCAAGCATACCGTTTTTCATTCCGCCACTCATTGTATGCTTTAGTACAACTGCAAGGCTTGGGCCTGGCGACATTGCACCCATCATGCATACAAGTACTAAACTAAACCATGCTGCTAATGTCATTTTTGTCCTTATAGTTCATCGTTTTCTATTAATAATATATAGGCCGTTATTTGGCCTTGAAAAGCAGTCGCGGTATTTATACTTATTACTTTCCAACCTTCTTGATTTAAGTGGTATATGCGCTCATTCAAAGCATCTACATCAATGCCGTTACTAAAAAACCACGCCTTTTAAATTCTACTATTTTTTGCATTGTTTGTTATCCATTTTATAAGCGGTAGTCAAAGTCGTAATAGTGAATGCCCTGCTCAATACGTATTTTCATACTGCCCGTTAACCCTTTTAGCTCATAGGTGCCTGAATCAGGAATAACATTTAAAATAAGACTGTCTTGTCCTTTATCCATAGTGCCAAAGTGTTGCAGTACAAAACTGCCCTGCTTACCTTCAAGCTCACCTATCACTTGCTCTATTGCCACGTAACCCGCACTGCCTTGGGTTGGCGTCATTGCGCTAAGCATCTCGCCTTGGCTTGTAGCATTTAAGTCACCTTTAAATGTTTTATCGATCGACATACGTCCTAAGTTAATACCTTGCTGCCCTTTGGCATAACCTTCAATAGGAGCTAAAGCCACTGTAAATTCACCGCTTATTATTTTTGTTGTCATAACAATTCCTTATTGATGATATTTAATACTATTGATTTTTAATCCGATGATGCCATATCTATACCTTAACCTTTAAAAAGAATCCACTATGTCAAAAAACACCTCTGCATCCGAAAAAGCAGCTTTTAGCAGCCTATTACCTGTTTTTGCTTTTATAAAACCTTACAAATGGATGGTAGTAGCTGCGCTAGCTGCACTGTTAGTGACTGCGGGTGTTAACTTATCACTAGGTCAGGGGGTTAAGTTTGTTATTGATCATGGGTTTATTGCAGGCTCCAAAGATCAATTACAACAAGCTGTACTGGTGCTCATTGGCTTAATTAGTTTATTAGCCGTGGGCACCTTTAGCCGTTTTTATTTAATGTCGTGGATTGGCGAACGAGTCAGTAACGATATTCGAAAAGCCGTGTTTAATCGTATTGTTACGCTACACCCTAGCTACTTTGAAGAAAACCGCAGTGGCGAACTTATGTCGCGTTTAACCACCGACACCACATTACTGCAATCAATTATCGGCTCATCATTTTCTATGGCACTGCGCAGTGTACTTATGTTGATTGGTGGCTTAGCTATGCTGTTGTTTACTAATTTAAAACTTACTTTAGTGGTTGTAGCCTGTGTACCGCTGGTACTTGTTCCTATGATGATATTTGGTCGCAAGGTACGTAAACTAGCAAGCTCTAGCCAAGATGCCATTGCCGACATAAGTACCTATGCCGGAGAAATCATACAAAATATTAAAGTAGTGCAAAGCTATAGCCACGAAGCACAAGAGCAGCATGCCTTTGCGCTTGAGACCGAAAAAGCCTTTAACGTGGCTAAAAAACGTATTAAGCAACGTTCATTTTTAATAGCTGTAGTGATTTTTTTAACCTTTAGTGCCATTAGCGCTATGCTATGGGTAGGTGGCAACGATGTACTTGCAGGTACCATGACAGGTGGTGAGCTAGGTGCGTTTGTGTTTTACGCTATTATGGTGGCAATGTCGGTGGCAACCGTTGCTGAAGTATATGGCGAACTACAACGTGCAGCAGGCGCGGCGGCAAGGTTACTTGAGTTACTTGCTGTTAAAAGTGAGATAGAAAACCCACTAGATCCACAAGACGATAGCTTACTGAAAGATAGTAGTAGCCCTGCTATTACGCTTGAAAATATAAGCTTTAACTATCCCTCTCGCCCAGACGTAAGCGCGCTTAATAAAATAAGCCTAAATATAAATCAAGGCCAAACCGTGGCAATTGTTGGCCCTTCTGGCGCAGGTAAAACAACGTTATTTGAATTGCTACAACGTTTTTACGATCCGGCTAGCGGAGCTATTAAGTTTAAAGATGTAAACATTAAAGATTTATCGCTTAATACTCTGCGTAATAAAATGGGCATGGTAGCGCAAAACCCTATTTTATTTAGCTCCGACGTAATGCATAACATCCGCTACGGCAACCCAAGTGCAACCGATGAGCAAGTATATGCCGCAGCAAAGTATGCGCATGCCGATGAATTTATCAAACAGCTACCGCAAGGTTATAACAGCTTTTTAGGTGAGCAGGGTGTGAGGTTATCGGGTGGGCAAAAGCAGCGTATTGTGCTTGCACGTGCCATATTAAAAGACCCTGAAATACTTCTTCTTGATGAAGCCACCAGCGCGCTGGATGCGCAAAGCGAACACCATGTACAAGCTGCACTTGAGCATTTAATGCAAAACAGAACAACGTTAATTATTGCCCATAGGCTGGCAACGGTAAAACATGCCGATGTAATTGTAGTAATGGAAAATGGGGAAATCATAGCAACGGGTACTCACCAAGAGTTGTTAGCAAGTAACCCGTTGTATCAAAAACTGTGTGAATTACAGTTCAATAAAGACTAATTATTCTTCGGTATTTGGCACTATCTGAATTTCTACGCGACGGTTTTGAGCACGGCCATTTGCACTATCATTAGTTGCAATTGGGCGTGTTTCGCCATAGCCCATAGTGCTAACACGTGTAGCCATAATTTGTTGGTTCACTAAGTAGTCTTTCACACTTTGTGCGCGTTCACGCGATAGGTTCATGTTGAAGCTATCTTTACCCGTACTGTCAGTATGCCCTTGCACACTAAGGTAGGTTTTTTCGTACTTGTTCATTACTTTAGCAATCGCATCTAACGTATCGTTAAAGCCTGATGAAATATAAGACTGAGCAGTCGCAAACGTAATGTTTGATGGCATTACTAAACGTAAGTTATCGCCTTCACGCACTACTTCAACACCTGAACCCGCTAACTCATCACGAAATGCTTCTTCTTGCTTATCCATGTAGTCGCCAACAGCAGCGCCCGCCAGTGCACCAATAGCTGCACCAATAAAAATACGTTTATCTTTATGATTACCCGTAGCCTTACCTAATACACCTCCGGCTGCGGCGCCTATAGCGGCTCCTTTACCTGTGTTATTCATTTCACAACCAGAAAGTAATACAGCTAATACGGTTACGCTTAAAAGTGATTTAGTTAAAGTCATGATGTTACCTATTCAATAAGAATTTAGCAGGAGTATGCAAATACACGTATGAACAAACTATGAAGAGAGTGTTAAAATGTAGCAGCTCGTACCAACGCTTACAGTCATTAGGACTTGGTTTAAAGTTCATCTGATAGGCGACCATGAGCTATAAGCGAACATTGGTATTGTCAAAATATAATAACTAATTGAATAGTCAAACTGTTGCTTACATATTCACAAAAATGAACGAGGCGTGCATATTACTTCATTTAGTTTTACCCAAAGAGAATAGAAAACTTAGTGATAGTAATATCTTAGGTAATTTGTTAAAACTATATAAAGTAGAAAAATAAGCGTTTCATCGGCAGAAATATGCGCGACGAGACCACTATAAATTGTTATGTTTTTTTGAGGGTATATCGATAAATGGCACAAAAAAATATTGTTACGGTTGGCTTTGAATTGAACAACGATAATGTCAATTATTGCGAATTCAATAGCGATTCCTCATTGTTAGATTTTGACATCATTTTATTCAAACCAGATATTGATGAATTTGTTTCACACAATGATATGTTTGAAGGAAAACCGTCTTTAAATGACCATATGTCGTTTCAATTGAAAGACAGGATTCAGCATTGGAGAAGAGAGATTGTCGAATCTGTAGACTGTGGAAAAACCGTGGTTGTTTTTCTTTCCGAACTAACACAAGTATTCATAGCTACTGGTGAAAAATCATTTTCAGGGACAGGACGAAATCGACAAACAACAAGGCATGTAGAATCTTATGATAATTATAAAATAATCCCCGCCGAATTAAATGTAGTTAAAACTCAAGGGCAAGAAATTAAACTTGCTCCAAAAAATTCAGAACTAATTGCGTCATATTGGAAAGAGTTTTCGGGTGAATCTAGTTATAAAGTAACTATTGGAGATAAAGTACCCCCGTGTTTACTAACAAAGAATGGTGATAAAACTGTAGGTTCTATTTTAAGGTCTAAAAACTCAAATGGAGCTCTTATACTTTTACCTTATATGGATTTTTATCCTGATGAATTTCTTGATGATGAAGGGGATTGGACCAATGAATCGGTACAATTTGCTTCAAGACTAACCAAATCAATTGTAACTATAGATAAAGCTATAAAAAACACAGGTGAAGTTACTGCCGAACCTGAATGGTGTAAATCATCAGATTATAAGCTTAAATCAGAAGAGAAATTAGATATAGAATTACTTAAGATCGAGTCAGAGCTAGAAAAAATTCAACTTAAGAAAGAATCTATTATCAACAAATTGAAAGACTGTGGGAGATTAAGAAACCTATTATTTGAAAAGGGTAAACCTTTAGAATTTTCAATTTTAGACGCATTGAAACAACTAGGGTTCTCTGTTTCACAGTTTGAAAATGGAGAATCTGAATTTGATGCTGTCTTTGAGTCTAACGAAGGTCGCCTTATTGGTGAAGCTGAAGGAAAGGATAATAAACCGCTTAATATAGATAAGCTTAGGCAGTTAGCACTTAATATTCATGAAGATCTAGAAAGGAAAGAAGTCGAATCTCCCGCTAAACCTGTTTTATTTGGTAATGCCTACAGGCTTCAAAAACTAAGTGAACGAAATGACCCTTTTACTACTAAATGTCATACCGCGTCTAAGACAAATTCTACAGCTTTAGTATTTACACCTGATTTGTTTGTGGTGGCAAAGTATCTTTCAGATAACAAAGACTTAAGGTTCGCTACAAAATGTAGGAAAGCTATATTAAGCAGTGTAGGAAGAGTTAACTTCCCCGAAGTACCAAAAGAAAAGACTACAAAGAAAGCTGACACAAACAAAACATAATCGGGTAGCTGGAGGTCTCTAACCTCCAGCCCCCACACCACTCATCATGCGTTTTTATTAGCGAGAACTGCAATGGGCGGTTCATTTCCCGTAATGAATACCGATCCAAATATCTCTCAATGACACTAAACCTTGTGACGCTAAGTAGTCATTGCCTAGCGCAATGTTAATTCCTTTTGTTTTTGAGCTTCTACATATTGAACTGCTTAGAGTATTGGTGATGAACTACAAAGTGGTGACTTCCCAATACATGACAAAATTTCAAACATGATACCAAGGTAATTTAATGGAAAATTTTGATAAAATTTACGCTGTTAGCGTTAATGCAGGTGAATACCTACTTTTACAAGAAACGATGTTTGAGCAATCTATGCAGTTAACAAACAACGATATTTTTACTTTCGACGATACGCCAAAAAATGATAATTGGCGTCCTGTAGATGTTGATTGGTTGGTAGTTGAAGGTGAAACCCCGACTAACAAACCAGATATAGCTGGATGGGGGGCTATGTCGCTCGCTATACCTATTACTTTACAAAAAGTATTTGAGCTTACGTTAAAGGATTGTTGTGAATTTTTACCATTAAACTTAAATGGTGAGAGTTGGTTTGCATTAAATATCTTAGGTCAGCATGTAGCTATTAATGAAGTGCATACAGAGTTAAATTTAAAAAATGGCCGTGTTAACAGGGTAAGGCGCTTTAAAAAGTTAGTCCTAAGTAAAGGTGCTATACAACAGGGTGGATTATTCAAAGTTAAGGGAGCCGGTATTTTCACCTTTTGTACAGATCAAAAGGGCGGTCTATATGACTTGGTGAAACAGCATAACCTGAAAGGCTTAAAGTTTACTGAGGTAAATGCGGTTTAATGTATAAGCATTCGTTATTTGATCTCTGAATTAGAGGTGTATGCATAAAGAGCACTTTTAGCAACGCCTGACAAATAAAAATAGGCTTATTTAATTTAAAGCAGTGCACTTTAAGTTATATACGCTAACTAATGTGCCATTTTAATAAAAATGTCATACTCCCTTGTGACAATTTAATGAATTTTACAAAGGATATTGGCGCAATGTTAATTGCTATTTTTAGACAGTTTTTTTTACTAGGGTGTATGAGCTTTGGCGGCCCTGCTGCGCATTTAGGTTATTTTAAACGCCACTTTGTAGACTCGTTAAATTGGTTAACTAACACGCGTTACGCACAACTTATTAGTTTAAGCCAAGCACTGCCTGGGCCAGGCTCTAGCCAAGTTAGTTTTGCTATTGGTGTTGAGCGTGCTGGAGTACTGGGTGGTATAGCTGCTTTTGTAGGTTTTACTCTGCCTTCGTTTTTAATAATGGTGCTACTTGCGGTGAGTGCTCATCAGTTTGACGCTGTTTACTTTGCCATTATTGCAGGCTTAAAGTTATTTGCCGTTGTTATAGTTGCTGATGCAACACTTAGTATGGCTAAAAGCTTTTGTACAAGTGCTGCGCTTAAGTTACTTGCGGTAATGAGTACACTTGCTTTGGTGTTATTTCCAATGATGGGTACTCAAATCGCTATTTTAATAACCGCTGCAACAGTAGGTGCTATATGGCCTTTATTAAAACTGGGTACAGCCACAGAAAATGTTGGCAGTACAAAAAGTAATATTAATTGGATTGCACTGGGATTATTTGCGCTCTTACTTGGTGTGAGCTTTATTCCACTAGGCCATGAGTTTGCTTTGTTTGCCCCTTTTTACCAAGCAGGTGCAATGGTGTTTGGCGGCGGACACGTAGTACTACCGGTACTTCAAGCAGGCGTACCTGCATTGAGTGATGATCAGTTTTTAAGTGCTTACGCGAGTGCACAAGCGGTGCCAGGACCTATGTTTACTATTGCTACTTACTTAGGCGCACAACTTACTACAGAGCAACCTTTAGTGGGTGCTCTTATAGCTACACTACTTATATTTATGCCTGGTTTTTTACTTATACTCGCGTTTCAAAAGAGCTGGATTAACTTGGCAAGTAAGCCACGCTTTGAAAGCTCAATAGCGGCGCTTAATGCTGCGGTAGTTGGTTTTTTAGCGGCTGCACTGTATTCGCCAATTTGGACATCAGCGGTGCATAATCTTTGGCAAGTTGCGTTAGTAATAATTGCATTTGCATGGCTGCGATTTAAAAAGCCACCTATTTGGTGGCTCTTAGCTTTATTTATTGCTGTGGGTCTTTTGCAACACTATTTGCCATCACTCTAAATGTTGGCTTATCTGTTTGTTGCTCACTCGGTGGGCTTAATTGCCCGCTTACACTTTGATATGCCCTAAGACCAAACACCGGTAACACCGCAAGCAAATGGTCCATTATCTCGGCCTGTAAGTGCTCGTACGAAATCCAGCGTTTATCTTCACTAAAGCAATAAAACTCAATAGGTAAACCATGGTTTAGTGGTTGTAGCTCTCGTACCATTAACGTAAGCGACGTATTAATTTTACTGTGCTGTTTTAAATAGCCTTCCGCATAACGGCGAAACAGCCCTAAATTAGAAACCTGAGCGGGTAATGTCGTCACTCGAATATAGTCGTGCAACGGAATAGCCGCATCAATTTGTTTTCTAAACTCATCACCCACTAAACAAATGCTGTGCATATCAATATTGAGTGAGCGTTTAATACGTCTACCGCCCGACTCTTGCATGCCGCGCCAGTTTTTAAACGAACCCGCAACTAGCATATAAGTTGGAATAGTTGTTATGGTGTTATCCCAATTACGTACCTTTACAGTATTTAAACCCAAATCAATTACTTCGCCATCGGCGCCGTAATTTTCTACTTGAATCCAATCACCATAGGTTACTAGGCGATTTGCTGCTATTTGAATACTGGCTACAAAGCCTAAAATAGTGTCTTTAAATACTAATAACGTAACGGCAGCAATAGCACCAAAGCCAGAGAGAATATAAGTAGGTGACTTCTCAAGAAAAATGCTCACAATTAAAATTGCACACACAATAAAGGTTATTAGCTTAACAACCTGAATTAAGCCCTGAATAGGGACCTCGCGGGCAAACTCTAACTGGTTATAAATAGTACCCGCAATGCTCACAATACTGCTAAAAATAAAACCAGCATAAATAATAAGCAAAGCTTGTCCTATCGTTTTTAGTATTTCTCCTGCAATTTCATTAACTGGGTATACGCTATCAAACGTAGCTAAAAACAATACGCAGCACAGCATTCCGGCAATACGCTTATTTAGCTTATTAAGCATAGGAGAAAGCGCACCAATTCGCTCAGGAGAAAGCCTCGTCACTATTTTTTGAATGCCAGGTAACATTAATCTACGAGTAAATAAGTAAACAATTAATAAAGAAAATATCCCTATTGAGACTGCGGTAATTGAGCTAAGAAAATCCGCGTCGGGTACTTTTTCAAACCAAGGAGCAATTAATTCCTGAAGATGGGTGTTGGTCATAGTGTTTCAATTTCCTTACTGATTTGTGGTTCAGGTAAATCTTGTTGAGCATAAATGTCGGCAAGCTGCTGATCTTTAGCAACCCATAGCTCATTCACATAATGTTGAAAATTAACTTTAAATACGTCATCGCTTTGATAGCTGCCCTGCATATTGTCATTAATGGGCGTTACGTCTATTGAAACATAAATAGAATCTAGCTCACCTTTTAGCAAGTTACGACAAACGTGATCTGTCTTACCGCTATATACTAAACTTGTATTAAGCATGGCATCAAATTGATCGGCTAATACTTCAAGCGCAAAAGCAATGCCGCCAGCTTTAGGCTTTAATAAATACTTAAAAGGACTTTGTTGCAGTTTATGTTTGGCTGGCGTATAGCGTGTACCTTCAACAAAATTAATGATGGTAGTAGGATGATGACGAAAATTACGACAACTACGCTTCGTGCGCTCTACATCCAACCCTTTCAACTTTGGATTTTTAGCTAATTGCGCTTTGCTTACCCGTTTCATAAACGGCATACCCATAGCCCACGCACCAGTGCCAATAAAAGGCATGTATTTTAACCCGTCTTTTAAAAAGAACTTAGGGGCAGGCAATGCATGTAATGAGCTAAGTACAGTTATATCTAACCAACTCGCGTGGTTACAAATAAGTAAATACCAACTTTTTGAGTTTAAGTCGCCACTTATATCAACCACAATGTTAGGGCAACCTAACCAAAGCCCTAAACGGTTGCCGTTACACCAACCTCGGTAAGCGCTGTGTAATATAGAGTTAACCACAGGCAAAGGCAGTAATAACTTAATAAGGCCCAGTACAAATACTAGCGAGCCAAAAAGTATCATGTTAGAAAACAATACGCAGCCTACAATTAAGCCGTTAAGCCAATTTGGTAACCACTTTTTTAGCATAACTGTAAGCTCATATTTTTACCTTTTACTTATGGGTTTTTTCGAGCGATTGCAGTGTTTGCTCTTTGTTTTCCCATAAGCGGTTTAACTCGCTTTGAAAGCGAACTCTAAATTCAGAATCACCTGTGTAGTCACCAATAAGCTCTTCGCTTACCGGCCTTACTTCCACGTGTACGTTGATATTTTTTACCTTACCACCAGCAAAATCCATAAAAGTAGGAATACCATCTGGGTAATGAATGGTGACGTTAACCACTTTAGTAATTTGCTCGCCCATTGCTTGCATTACAAAAGCAATACCGCCCGCTTTTGGTTTTAATAAATGTGGGAACGGGCTATTCTGGCGCTCATGCTTTTGCGTAGTAAAACGAGTGCCTTCTACAAAGTTAACCACACTTACTGGCATCTCTTTAAATTTTTCGCAGGCTTTACGTGTGGTTTCTAAATCTTTGCCACGCAGCTTTGGATTCTTTTTTAATTGGCTTTTACTCGTGCGAGTCATAAACGGAAAATCAAGCGCCCACCAACACAAACCTAAAATAGGCACGTAAATAAGCTCTTTTTTCAAAAAGAAGTTTAAAAATGGAATTTTACGATTAAACACGCGCTGTAATACTAAAATATCGACCCAGCTTTGGTGATTTGCAATTACTAGGTACCAATCTTTTAGTTTAAGGTCTTCAAGGCCAGTTACATTAAGTTTAGTTGGCGTAAATAACGCTTGATTTAAGCTATTAAAGGTAACCCAAATAGTTGCAAATTGCTTAGCTGCCCAGCTCATAAGCTTTTGTAGAGGCTTAATAGGGATAAGCTTTATAAGCCCACAAACAAAAATAGGCACAAACCAAAAAAGTGTGTTTATTGTGTAAAAAATAATACTAAATACACTGCGAATAACTGACATTACTTCCATTCCTTTAAACATTGCGCAGCCACTAATACTGCGCTTTCAGTTGCTTACAAATTAATCTTCAAAATAGGTATAGCCTTCAAGGCCTGCATTAAGCTCAGCTAAATAACCTTCTTTACACTGCGTCGATACATCAAGTTTATTAACTTGGTACGCAAAGTTGTCAGCTAAAATGGCGCTATCATAGTCAACAAACTTTAATACATCCTTAACGCTATCACCTTTTATGGCATTGGTTAACACGTAGCCATCGTCGTTAAGCTCTACATGCACTGAATCAGTGTCACCAAATAGGTTATGTAAATCGCCTAAAATTTCTTGATATGCACCCACCATAAACATAGCAATGTGGTATTGCTCACCATGCTTATATTCTGGAATTGGTAGGCTGGTTTCGATACCAGCGCCTTCAACGTATTCGCGGATTTGCCCGTCAGAATCGCAGGTAATATCTTGAATAATCGCGCGCTGAGTAAGTGGCTGAGTTAAGTTTTCGATTGGCATAACAGGAAACAACTGCTGAATACCCCATACATCAGGCAACGACTGAAATAATGAAAAGTTAACAAAGAGTTTATCAGCAAGCTTTTCGTTTAAATCGTCGAGTACTTCACGGTGCGCGCGCGCGTTATTACTAAGCGATGCACGTACACGATGTAAAATAGTAAAGTAAAGCTGCTCTATTTTCGCCCACTCTAGCATGCTTACTAAGCCATGCACGTACTGATCGTGCGCTTCGCTAAATAAGTGCATAGCGTCGTGATAAATCTCTAATGCCATACGCGGGTTTAAACGCTGTAAACACTGCCACATTTCATCAAGCACTAATGCGCTATTTTCAAGCGGTGGCTCTGGATTTAAATGATTAGGCGCTTTTTCTACGTCAATTACATCGGTAATTAATACCGCATGGTGAGCAGTTAAAGCACGCCCCGACTCGGTGATAATGGCCGGATGCGTAAGGTTATGCTGATCGCACACCTCAGCAAATGCATTCACTACGTTACGCGCATACTCTTCTACGGTGTAATTCATTGAACATGCACTACGCGAGCCAGAGCCCTCGTAATCAACACCTAAGCCGCCGCCCACATCAACGGTATTTAACGGTACGTTTAATTGTGTAAGCTCAGCAAAGTGGCGTGCACATTCACGTAAAGCACGGTGAATATCACGAATATTGGCAATTTGAGAACCAATATGAAAATGCACCATTTGCATTAAGTGCAATTTGTTATGCTTTTTAAGCACTTCAACAGCGCTTAGCACTTGGCCTGCTGTTAAACCAAACTTGCCTTTTTCGCCGCCCGTGTTTTGCCACTTGCCTTTGCCTACTGAGTTTAGGCGAATGCGAATACCAATAGCCGGTTCAATGCCTAGGTTGTCTATTTCTTCAAGTAATGTGGTCAGTTCTGAAAGCTTCTCTACCACAATTTTTACGCTGTGGCCCATTGCTTGACCAATACACGCTAGGCGTAAAAACTCACTGTCTTTATAGCCGTTACACACTATTGTGATTGGCTCTTTTGCTACACCCAAAATAGCCATAAGTTCTGGCTTTGAGCCTGCTTCTAGGCCAACAAGCCCGCTTGGATGCGCTAATAGCTTACTTACTACAGAACGTTGCTGATTTACTTTAATTGGATAAACACAGGTGTATTTACCGTTATATTCACGATTTGCTCGCGCTTGCGTAAACGCGTTAGTAAGGGTGTCTACACGATTTTTTAAAATATCAGTAAAGCGTACTAAAACCGGCAACGTTAAACCTTGTTGCTTAAACTGCTCAGTTAATTGCGTTAAAGAAATGGCCGGTTTTGTTTGGTCGCCATCTGGGTAAGCCACCAGTTCGCCTTGTGCGTTAATATCAAAATAACCATCACTCCAATGAGCAACGTTATAAGTGGCGCGTGCTGTTTCTAAACCCCAGGTCATGGCAACTCTTCTTTAGTCAATTAGGTATAAAGGCGCATTTTAATACGTCACTATCCACTAGGCTAACAAAAATTGAACTTTCACTCACTCCTAACTAACTTTATTCGTCAAATCAGTTAAAATGTCATTGAGCAAAACGCCAAGCACTGGCAGAATTGCCCCTTTTTCATACTCAACCTAAAAAGTGTAATAGTAACTATGGCAAATTTAGATCAAAGTAAGTGGTTTACTGAAATTAGCGACCGCGATGGCAGCGCATTTTCATTACGTATTAATAAAAAGTTAGATGAAAAACAGTCTCCTTTTCAAAAGGTAGAAATGTTTGAAACCACAGACTTTGGTAATTTAATGATCATCGACGGGTGTACTATGGTAACAACCCGCGAAAACTTCTTTTATCATGAGATGATCAGCCACCCTGCACTTTTAGCGCATCCAAACCCTAAAAACGTCGTTATTATTGGCGGCGGCGACTGCGGTACTTTACGCGAAGTATTAAAACACCCAGGCGTAGAAACTGTAACGCAAATAGATATCGACGAAGTAGTAACGCAAATGTCGTTAAAATACTTCCCAGAGCTTTGTGAATCTAATAACGACGCCCGTGCAACTGTTATGTTTGACGACGGTATTAAATACATGCGCGAAGCCGCTGGCGAATCTATCGACGTAGTGATTGTTGATGGCACAGATCCGGTAGGTCCAGGTGAGGGTTTATTTAATCATGCGTTTTACACAAGCTGTTTAGATGCACTGCGCCCAGGTGGTATTTTAGTACAACAAAGTGAATCGCCACTTATGCACATGCCATTATTAGTTGAAATGCGCGAAGCAATGCTAAGCGTAGGCTTTAAGGATTTACAAACACTGCCATTCCCACAACCAATTTACCCAAGCGGTTTATGGTCAGTAACACTTGCGCGTAAATCACAAGCATTTGACGGTTTTAGAGAAGACGCTGCTGCAAATATTGCACAGCAAAGTGAATACTACAACAGCGGTATTCATCATGGTGCACTCGCTACACCTAACTACATGAAACGCGCATTCGATAAAAAATAATACCAATCTGCTTATATATAGGGTCTATTTAACGTTAAGAAAATTACGCTAGAACTAGGCAAAAATTTTTGTATCTAGTTGTTCTAAATAAAAAATTTTTAACGACTTTATAGTGCAATTTAATTCGTTAAATTGATCAAAGATTTATGCAGGTTGGTATAATCTATACCAATTTTATTAAACTAAAAAGGGAGCATTTAAATGCTCCCTTTTTTATACTTTTAAAAACGCCATTGCGCATTTAGCATTATTTGCTGCTGCGAGATTCGTTCATTAAATCCAATTGGCTCTCTATTTTTTGCAGCACTTTTAAGTGCAGAACCTTCAACCCCTATTTGTAGTTTATTAGTGAGCTGGTAGCGCCATGTTGCGGTTAAGCCTTCCCCATTACTTGCATTAGGGTCAAACGCGGTTGTGTCGTTGTCAGTAACTTTAAAATAATCGTAACGTACTGAAACTCGATGTTTGCCTTCTTTATGGCTTAGCATTAAATAATGACTATAAAAAGCATTATCAATTAATGCGTTACTGCCCATTTCAGTTTTGCCATTGAGTGCCTGAGCAATAAAACGTGTCTTGCTGTTAAATTTATAAAGCCAAGCGGCGCTCGTAAATCGAGTATTCCAAGCATATTGCCCAGAACTATAATTAACAGTATTTGGATCGCCATTATTATCATAATAGTAGATTCTAAATTGAGACTGCTTTAAGTAATCCCAATGTATACCGGCGTAATAACCAAAGCGCCCGTCTACTTCCTCAAACGGTAAAACCTGATTAGCTTGCCAGCGTAATTCGTATTCGTTTAATGCCGCTACAGGCGCAAATTGCACGCTTTCGTTAAACGTTGTTTGTCTATCGTGTAATGCAAAGCCACGCCATGCGAGTAAAGTACCTGCGGGGTCATTGCCTTTAAATGTCGCACCGACAAAGCTAAAGCTATGTCTGCTGTTAAAACGTTTTGCTGGTCGCTTAATAGTTACTTCAGCACCAACGGTACGCACTTCCTCACCTATCCAGCTATTAATAGCTGAATTTGTATAGTTATAAGGAGAAGTCCAGCCTATGTCAGGGTTTTCAAGCGACATAAGCGGATAAAATCCCCCTACGCGCACGTGCCATTTATAGTTACTGTTAGATAGTGGCTGATACTTTACAAAAGCTTGCGTAAAACCAAGGCCAACGTCAGGATCTTGATTCGCATTTAACACGCCGTGAGCCGACCAGCTAGATGCTAAATCAACATTAAAATCTAAAATACCTTGCGATAGAATAAGCTCATCACTTTTAGTATCGTGCCGATATAGTCCGATACCGCCCTCTTGAAAACTAAGCGTATTATCACCTTGCACGGCTCTAATTTGTATTAAACCTTTTACTTGTGCATACAACACATTACTAAAACATAAAGCACTGGCTACAAGTGCCAGTCTCATTAGCCTATTAATAATCATCAAATTCATCCGTAGCAAAATCAATTTGCTCCGCTATTTCCTGCTTTACGTTATAAGTGATAGGGTTGGTAGCCACAGTAATAGTTTGAGATTCAATCTTACTAATATCGCTAAACCCAGAATGCCAAACACTTAACGTGTATTCGCCTGCATTGGCATTTAAATCTACATGTCCATTTTCATCAGTGATTGCAAAAATAGTACTATCGACCACCACAATATAGCCTAACATCCAATCATGAATATTACAGCCAAGCTCAACAACACCCGTTTGTTCAAAAGTAATAGGCGCTTTTGGATGCTCCTTATATAGTTTTAATTCAAACGTTTTAGCTTTAGAAAATGAATAAACATGATGCATGATTGAGTCCGCATTCGGAAACTCTACCTTTGCATTTTGTGGGACAACTAAAATACGCGGCTTAAACTCTCGATTTTGCTGGGTCATCGCATAAGGTGCTTCTGGAGGAATAACGCTAGAGGGGCCTCCTGCAGTTAGCCATACAACAGCATTAGGTAACGGGTCATTATTAGCATTTTTAATTGTAATATTTGCTGCAAAAACTCCAGTACTAACACTTAATAAAAATACACAAAGTAAGCTTTTTATCATTTTCTTGTCGCTATTATCAATTTGTTTACATTATAGACCGATTAAGCCAGCAAATTCTTTCTATTTTTTAAAACATTGAATACGTATGTAGGCAGTCGTATTAATCATCAACAGTCATTATCCTTAAATGTCACCACCGACTCATCTAAGGACACACCATGAGAATTCCTGCACTTGTGCTTTTAGCCTTTGCTAGTAATAGCTACGGACAAACCGTAGAGCTAAAATCGCCAGACACACAAATAACAGTAAGCATCTCTGACGAAAACAACACGCCAAGCTACGCAATAAAATTTAAAAACAAAGCGGTTATAAACAAATCTTTACTGGGGTTTGAATTTAAAACACAAGCAGCTTTTAGCGACGGCTTTAAAATTAAAAGCATTGAACAACAAAGCGTTAACTCGCAGTGGCAACAACCTTGGGGCGAACGCCAAAACGTTGTTGACGAATATAACGAAGTAGCCGTTACCTTTACAAAAAATGAGCCAAATAAAGGTACCTACACCATTCGATTTAAAGCATTTGATAGTGGTGTAGGTTTTAGATACGAAGTACCACAACAAGCCGGGTTCGAACATACAGAAATAACCAAAGAGTTAACTGAATTTGCAATAAACAATAGCCATGATGCAACAGCATGGTGGATACCTGCTCGTGGCTGGAACCGCTACGAATATGTTTACAACACTACTCCACTTAACGAAGCTCCACTAGCTCACACACCATTTACGTTTAAAACAAGTGACGGTACTCATATTAGTATTCATGAAGCCGCACTTGTTGATTACGCAGGCATGGTACTTAATCAACGCCGCTCTGGTAAGTTCACTGCCGATTTAACGCCGTGGTCAGATGGTGTTGCCGTTAAAAAACAAGGTGCTTTTAAAACGCCATGGCGCACCATTCAAATAGCCGACAGCGCTGTTGGCTTAGTTAATTCAGATATAATACTAAACCTAAACGAGCCTAATAAACTCGGCGACGTGTCGTGGGTTAAGCCTGGCAAATACGTGGGTATTTGGTGGGGTATGCATATAAACACGCAAACTTGGGGTAGCGGTAAAAAACACGGCGCCACTACGCAAACCACAAAATACTATATGGATTTTGCAGCGCAGTATGGTTTTGATGGCGTACTCGTTGAAGGCTGGAATATTGGTTGGGATGGCGATTGGTATTTTAATGGCGATGTATTTAACTTTACCAAACCGTACGACGACTTTGATATAGCAGCGCTTGCTCAATACGGCAAAGAAAAAGGCGTACAGCTCATTGGCCACCATGAAACATCAGGCAATGTAAGCAACTACCGTGACCAAATGGAAGATGCTTTTGCCCTTTACGAAAAATCAAACGTAAGCCAAGTAAAAACAGGTTATGTAGCCGATGGCGGAAATATAAAACGTATAGACAAAAACGGTATTGCTCGCCACGAATGGCATGACGGCCAGTTTATGGTTAACGAATACCTTTATAACGTAAAACTTGCAGCTAAACATAAAATTAGCATTAATACTCACGAGCCAATTAAAGATACAGGCCTGCGCCGTACTTATCCAAACTGGATTGCGCGCGAAGGCGCACGCGGACAAGAATACAATGCATGGGGTTCACCTCCTAATCCACCAGAGCATGTACCAATGCTTGCTTTTACCCGCATGCTTGCAGGACCAATGGACTTTACGCCAGGTATTTTTGATATGAGCTTTAATGGTTTAGGAGGCGATACAAACCGCCCACAAACCACACTCGCCAAACAACTCGCACTTTATGTTGTTTTGTATAGCCCCATTCAAATGGCTGCCGACTTACCTAAAAACTACTTGGCTAAGCCCGATGCGTTTCAATTCATTCAAGACGTACCAACAGATTGGCAGCAAAGTATTGCTATTGATGGTGAAGTAGGCGACTTTATTGTATTCGCTCGTAAAGAACGTAAAAGCACTAAATACTCAGGAAACGATTGGTACCTAGGTGCTGTTACTGACGAAAAAGCCAGAACAATTGAGGTGAAACTCGACTTTTTAGAGCAAGGCAAAAAGTTTGAAGCACAAATTTATAAAGATGGTAAAAGCGCAGAGTGGAAAAACAATCCGTACGATCTAGCTATCGAAAAACGTGTTGTAACTGCAAGCGATAAACTAACGCTTAAATTAGCCACTAGTGGCGGTACAGCTATTCGTTTTAAAGCACTTTAATATAATGGGCCCCCTGCATTTACTATGCAGGGGTTGATACCTTTATTGGCAAGTATACTTGTGCACTTAAACCGCCTTCTGGGCGGTTTTCTAGCTTTACTTTACCGTCGTGCATATCAACAATGCGTTTAATAATAGCAAGGCCTAAACCACTGCCTTCACTTCCGCGAGCTGCATCGCCTTGTTTAAAGGGCTCAAACACAGACTCTAGTTCGTTTTCAGGAATGCCGGGGCCATTATCGTTTACAGCGATAACTACATACTTTTTGTTTGAATTAAAGTAGCTAAGTACTTCAATATCGCCCTCAGAATAACGCAGCGCATTACCAATCATGTTGGTAATTACACGTTTAATAGCTACAGAGCTTAACGGTATATTGCCTATATTTGGATTACTTTTAAACGTAATAGTACGTTGATGCTGAAGCTCAGAATTGACAACCTCGGCAACTAAAGCATTGATATCTTCGCAGCTTAGTTCTTCACGTTTATGGTGGCGTAGATACTCAATGAACTGATCAATAATCCCGTTCATGTCTTCTATATCGTAAATAATACCTTCACGGAGATAGTCGTCTTCATCAACCATCATTTCGGTGGCTAAACGAATACGCGTAAGCGGCGTACGTAAATCATGAGATACACCGGCCATTAGTAGACGGCGGTCGTTTTCAAGTGCAGCAATTCCGCGCGACATTTGGTTAAACGCGCGCGTTACTTCTATTACTTCTGTTGAGCCTTGTTCTTCTAACTTGGTAGAAAAGTCGCCTTTACCCACTTTCACTGCAGCCTGTTGCAGTGCTTTTAATGGTCTATTAAGGTGCCTTGCAAACAACCACCCACCCAGCACACTTAAAAAGCCAATACTTGATAAGTAAAAAGTTAAAAACTCTAAGTTGTTCTCTTTAAAGCCTTTAAGCGGTACTTTTACCCAATAACCTGGCGCTTGCGGTGCTTCAACCCAATAAATCAACGGATCAGTTTGGCTAATACGTACACGAGAATAACCACCAAGTTGCTCAGTCATGCTACGCGATAGCATAGAATATTCGCGGCTTTGCCCAAGCCCTTGGCGCATTGCTTCGCGCTGCGTCATGACTTCAATGCCGGTAATTTCAAAAAACTTTGCAGATACTTCGTCGTTTATTTCAACGCCATCTTCCCAGTCAATAAATACTGTTTTAATTTGCTTAGCAAGCATCAAGTTAACTTGCTCAATGGTTGGTTTTACAACATAAAAACTAACCGTAACATAAGACACTATTTGATTTATGAGCAGCAGAGCCGCCACTAAAAAAACAGTTTGTCCAAAAGCACTGCGCGGAAACATGCCCATAAATATTACTTTTCACCGTCGGGAACAAACACATACCCCAAACCCCAAACGGTTTGAATATATCGCGGATTGGCAGCATCTACTTCAATCATGCGGCGAAGTCTCGACACTTGCACATCAATGCTTCGCTCAAGCGCACTGTAATCGCGGCCACGCGCTAAGTTCATTAGCTTATCGCGGCTAAGTGGCTCACGTGGATGCGAAACAAGCGCTTTAAGCACTGCAAACTCACCACTGGTAAGCGATATTGTTTTATCCCCTTCACTCATTTCGCGCGTTGCCAAATTAAGCGTAAATTTACCAAAAGCGATTAAGTTTTCTTCAGCAGCAGGTGCGCCTGGCACTTCTTTTGCTCGGCGACGTAAAATGGCTTTTATGCGAGCAAGTAGCTCTCGTGGATTAAATGGTTTTGGAATGTAATCGTCAGCGCCAAGTTCAAGGCCAATAATGCGATCTACTTCGTCGCCCTTTGCAGTAAGCATAACAATAGGAATTTCATTTTCTTTTTGGCGTAGACGGCGACAAATAGATAAGCCATCCTCGCCTGGGAGCATTAAATCGAGAACCATTAAGTGAAAGTTTTCTCGCTCTAGGAGTCTATCCATTTGCTCCGAGTTTCCTGCGGTTCTAACAATAAAGCCTTGCTCTACTAAATAACGTTCAAGCAAACTGCGTAAGCGCATATCGTCATCAACAACTAATACTTTTGTGGTTTCGTGTCCCATAATCTCTTTCTTATTTTTATATCCAATTACTAGTTAATATAAATGAAAAACTTAATAATCAAAAACTAATTACTTGCTTAGATTGTTACTGAACATTTCAAAGCTTACTTACTCGTACTTTATTACATTTTACGCTCGACAAGTTTTGGCAAATTTAATAACGTGCACACCATTAGAGCTAATAAAGAATTCACCATGAAAACAAATTTAGTTACCCGCGAAGGTTACTTACAATTACAACAAGAACACGACCAACTATGGAACGTTAAACGCCCAGAAGTAACAAAAATAGTAAGCTGGGCAGCCAGCCTCGGAGATCGCTCTGAGAACGCAGACTATCAATATAACAAGCGTTTGCTACGCCAAATTGACCGTCGTGTACGCTATTTACGCAAACGCATACCTGATTTAAAAATCATCGACTACTCTCCCGTTCAAGATGGAAAAGTGTTTTTTGGTGCATGGGTCGAAATTGAAAACGAAGAAGGTGAAACTAAAAAATTCAGAATTGTCGGACCTGATGAAATTTACGACCGAAAAGATTACATATCGATAGACTCACCTATGGCGCGGGCGCTGATTAAAAAACAAGTAGATGACGATTTTGAGGTACCTACTCCTCAGGGTAAAAAACAGTGGTATGTAAACAGTATCGATTACCAAAAAAAGAAATAAAAAGTTTTGATTCAGATCATGTTAACTTTTGATTGTGTAAATTAAACCAATAAGCTATAACTGAATTATTCAAGTTGATTTGTTTAATTTGAAAGCAGTTAATTAAGGTCGTGGTTATGTCAAACATAGTACAGCGCATATTAAATAATGCCGTATTGTTTGCACTTTTAATGAGTGTAAGTTTGACGCTGCATGCCAGTAACACTGAAGTAAACCTTGATAACGCTAAACTATCTAATCACTTTATTGCTTGTGACATTCCTGACCAAGCAAACCTCGATTTTGACGTAGACTCTCACGTTAATACTATTACCTTTAGGTCGCCTCAACCACTTCCTAATGTCGTAGATTCTTTTTATAAGAGCACCAACCTAAACAGACCTTTTAGCACTGCGTACCAACGCGGACCACCTAGCTATTTAATTTAATTCATTATTTTACAACTTAATTAAATTTTATAACTACTAAGGTGACTACTATGTCTAACTTTAAAGAATTACGTACTCAAAATGTTTCTCACGGCGTTATTGCAAGCACATTTGCAGATGACCAACCATTGATTGATTTATCATCTCCAGCGCTAAAAATGGTAAATAACTTTACTCAAAAAACGCCCATTCGTGCAGAGCATACAACAACGATTACAGATGCACTTAAACAAGTTAGTGCACAACAATCTGATTTTGTTTTAGTAACCGACGAGAACCAAAAATTGATTGGTCTTGTTTCTAGCGCCGATTTACAAAGCTCTAAAATTACTATTATTGCAGAGCGTTTAAATACCCCACGAAGTGAAGTAAGCTTGCGCGATATTATGACGCCAATTAGCCGACTTACAGGTGTAAGCATGCAAAGTTTAAGCTATGCATGTATTGGTGATGCGCTGCAAACAATGGAGCATCAAGGTGTAATGTTTTTATTAGTAACAACAGCAAGTAGCGAAATTTGTGGTTTAATTTCAGCTCGCCAAATAGCTAAAACATTACATATTCCACTACATATTAGCCCTATTGCTCACTCTTTCAGTGAAGTATTAGAAAACATTGAGCATCCTCACTAGGGCGCTCTTTTAGTTGAATTGATTTACTCCCCTCACAACCATCTTAAAGCAAGTGAAATAGCTTGCTTTAAGAGCTTTTTATTACTACCTCCTGTGATATTATTCTAGCAATTAACGGCGCCAGTAACACGCTTCTGGTCTTATTTTATTGTATAAAAAGGTTTTTGCATGAGCGATATCTCTGCACGTTTAGCCGGTGAGTTAAACGCACAGCAGCAACAGGTTGTTGCAGCTACAAAATTACTTGATGAAGGCGCAACTGTTCCTTTTATTGCCCGCTACAGAAAAGAAGTTACCGGCGGCCTAGACGACACCCAATTACGCCTTTTAGAGCAGCGTTTATCGTATTTACGTGAACTAGAAGAGCGCCGTAGTTTTATTTTATCGACCATCGAATCGCAAAATAAATTAACGCCAGAGCTAAGTGCCGATATAACTAATGCACAAAGTAAAACTGAACTTGAAGATTTATACCTACCTTATAAAGCTAAGCGCCGTACTAAAGGCCAAATAGCAATTGAAGCAGGTTTAGAGCCACTTGCAGATGCACTATTTAAAGATGCTAACCTTGACCCAGAGCAACAAGCAGATCAATTTGTAAGTGCTGAAAAAGGTTTCGCAGATACAAAAGCGGTACTCGAAGGCGCTAAATTTATCTTGATGGAGCGCTTTGCTGAAGACGCAAAATTGCTTGCTAAATTTAGAAGCCACATAAGCCAAAACGGCGCAATTGAAAGCACTGTAATTAAAGGCCAAGAGCAAGCGGGTGCAAAATACCGTGACTACTTCGAGCATCAAGAACTTCTCAAAAAAGTACCTTCTCACCGTGCGCTTGCTATGCTTAGAGCCCGAAATGAAGGTGTACTTCAGTTAAATGTTAATCCAGAGCCTAGCGCTGAAAATTCAGCGCAACTATGTGCCAACATGATTGCTGACCATTACCGTTTAGATATTAAATATAAAGCGGCAAGTCCTTGGTTATTAAACGTTGTGCAATGGGCGTGGAAAATTAAGTTAGGATTACACCTAGAGAATGAATTTTTTGCAGCAATGCGCGAAAAAGCAGAAGCTGGTGCAATCGACGTATTTGCTAAAAACTTAAAAGATTTATTAATGGCAGCACCTGCAGGCCCCCGTACTACTTTAGGTCTTGATCCAGGCCTTCGTACTGGCTGTAAGATTGCCGTTGTTGATAGCACAGGTAAATTACTAGCTACACAAACTATTTTCCCTCATGCACCACAAAATCATTGGGATAAATCAGTGCGTACGTTAGAGCAACTTTGTCGTCAGCATAAAGTTGAGCTAATTGCGATTGGTAACGGTACTGCATCACGCGAATCAGATAAGTTGGTTGCTGAGCTTATGAAAGCAAACAGCGAACTTAAGCTTAGTAAAATTATGGTTAGCGAAGCGGGTGCATCGGTTTACTCAGCTTCTGAATTTGCAGCTAATGAATTCCCAGATTTAGATGTTTCTATACGAGGGGCTGTCTCTATTGCGCGCCGCCTTCAAGATCCTCTTGCTGAACTTGTTAAAATTGAGCCAAAATCAATTGGTGTTGGCCAATACCAACACGATGTATCGCAAAGCCAATTAGGCCAAAGCCTTATTTCAGTAGTTGAAGACTGTGTAAACTCAGTAGGCGTAGATTTAAACATGGCATCGGTACCGCTACTTACACGCGTATCTGGTTTAAACAAAACATTAGCGCAAAATATCGTTAATTATCGCGATGCTAACGGCACATTTACTAAACGTAGTGAGCTTAAAAAGGTTGAGCGTTTAGGGCCAAAAGCATTTGAACAAGCGGCTGGTTTTTTACGTATTAACAATGGTAGCGATCCTCTAGATAACTCATCAGTTCACCCTGAAGCTTATCCTGTTGTTAAACGTATTTGTGAACGCAATAGCGTAGATGTCAGTAACCTAATTGGTAACAGCGACTTTTTAACTAAACTTGCTGCAAACGATTACACTGACGAAAAATTTGGCTTACCAACCGTTACCGACATTATTACTGAGCTTGATAAACCAGGCCGAGATCCTCGCCCTGAATTTAAAACAGCTGAGTTTAAAGCCGGTGTTGAAAAAATTAGTGACCTAAAACCAGGTATGATTTTAGAAGGCGTGGTTTCAAACGTTGCTAATTTTGGTGCGTTTGTTGATGTAGGTGTTCACCAAGATGGTTTAGTGCATATTTCAGCAATCACGAATAAATTTATATCAGATCCGCGTGAAGTTGTTAAAGCTGGTGATATTGTAAAGGTTAAAGTTGTTGAAGTAGACGCTGCACGTAAACGTATAAGCTTTACTATGCGCTTAGATGACGACATTGACACAAGTAATAAGTCAGCAGCGCCAGCTACGCAAAAACCACAAGCACGTGCTAATAATTCGCAACCTCGCGCTGCAAAGCCTAAACGTGACAACGGTAATGCGTTAATGGGTAATGCATTTGCCGATGCGTTCGCTAATGCTAAAGTGAAAAAATAATACTTGTACAGCTAAGCTAAAACGAAAAAAACCGCGTAAGCGGTTTTTTTGTGGTTATGTTTTGCTAAATTATTAACTTAACGCTGAAAAACTACTTTGGCTCGCTGGCGATGTAGCCATTTGATAAAAGTTAGCAATACGCCCCGCCCGTGCCTCAACATCGGCATCACGTGTTTGCTCATCACTTTTAGCTGTTTTTGTATCGCTGCTTTCATCGCTAGAGAATGAAGCTTCAAGCTTACTTTTTGCGTCTTCGTCGTCTTCTTTTTCAGGTTGTGCAAGCTCAGCTTGAGCCGCTGCTAGCTTTTGCGTAGCATCTGCAGCAATAGAGCGATCAGCTCCCGAAGGCTCTGCAGGCGCTAATGCGGCAGCTCGTACCGTTTGCATTTTGTCTATAGTCGCTTGCGGGTCACCCGGAATTTCTGACACATCTATTTGTACTTCTCCGCCAACTGCGTAGTTAGTACCATCTGGGCCACGTTGATACTCATAGCTTGGCGAGCCAGCATGTTGCCCACCTACAGAAGCGTGCGCTTGCTCGTGTATTCGTACTTCAGTATCTCGTGCTTTTAGCTCTGTAATTTGTTGTTGTTCTTGTTCTAATTGCAGCTCTTCTTGCTCAGATTCTTTTTTCTCAATTTCTTCACTTTCTTCCTCAGAGCCCTCAGGGTTTTCTGAGTTTCCATCGCGCTGCTGAACTGACTTTTCGTCTGCTATTTTCCCCGTTGCGTTATACGTCGCACCATCGCTACTGCCTGGTAATTTTGCTTTTTCAGAATCACTTTGCGCTTTGGTTTCTGTATTGCTTGCGCTACTAGATGCGGGAGCAGGAATAACTTCGCGTAGTTGGTTGTCACGCCGTGCAGTTTCCGTATAAACATTTGCAGTGTTTATATTGATAGAAGGAAATGGCGTGACAATATTCATAATACTAAACTTTAATATCGATTAACGTGCCAAGTACATCATCGGCCGTTTGAATTGATTGCGTATTTGCCTTGGCATTAAACTCTTCAACTTTTAAGTTAACAAGTGCTTCATCAACACGAGCAGGCTGTGCTACAGGTGCAGTAATAGCTTCTTCAGGGCGTGCTGCTGTAAGCTGACGTTGCTGCGCTAATTGCGCGTCATCTTGCTGTTCTATACTGGCACGGTTAATCTCAGCACTGGCTTTTTCAATACCTTGGCTAGCTCGATTAAACCCTTCTACACCACTATTAAATACAGATCCGATTGGCATATTAAAACCTCCACCAAATAAACATTGTTTAATTATCGCTCAGGTTCTGCTCAAAATAAAGCTTTAAACAGCGCTATTCTTAGCTCTATTTTAAAGCATTGATTTAACGACAGATAAAAACTCACTTTTATGAGAAATAAATGGCGCGTGCGACGCTTTATCTAGCACCTCGTATTCAAACTCAGTATTTAGTACTGACATTTCACTAATTGCTTTATAAGGCACTAAGGCATCAAGTCGGCCAAATACTCCTTTGATAGGTACTGGGCAATGAGCAAATAAATCACGTAAATCGTCGTTTTGTAAAATATCTAAACCAGCACTCAGGGCGTCGCTTTGTGGTGCGCTGTACTGATTTAGTAATTGTTTAAGCAGCTTTATATCATCACGCGCCGACTCGCTACCCATCGCTTGAATAGCTAAGAAGCGCTCTATTGTTTTTTCTCGATGATTAACTAACTGCTCTTTAAACTGCGCCAATACATTCGCTTTTATTCCGGGCCAATTATCTGCCTCAGCAAAGAAAGGAGTCGATGCAATTAAAATAACTTTTGATACTTTTTCAGGCCAATGCTTAGCAATATAAAGTGCAAACAATCCACCTAACGACCACCCCATTAAAATGCTCTTCGGCTTTAATTGCTTACTTAAAGTTTCTGCTGCATCATGCAAAGTATAAGGGCTTGGGCAAACATGGCTATTACCAAACCCAGGTAGGTCAAGGCTACGTACACTTCCTGAATATAAAAACTCAAGTTCTGGCTGTACTAACTGCCATACGCCCTGATTCATTCCCCAACCATGTAATAACACTAACTCATTTTGCATATTTGCCTAACCTTTACCAAACTTAGGCTCATCATAACGTTTAAAAAGGCGATTGCAATGCAAGGAGCGAGTCAGTGAAGCAAGCCATTTTAAATTGGTTATTTCCCTCTTATTGCGTGCAATGTCAAAATACGATTACGACCTCTTTAGGGCTTTGTGATTATTGCCTTGAAGATTTACCATTGTTTGATTTTAGTAAGCATAAGAATTTACTGCATCGACCCGATATTGTTGAGATGTTTCCTAATTGCGAGTTTGATAAATTATTTGCCTGTGCTTTTTATCAACCTCCCTTTGAACATTGGCTTAAAAGGCTAAAATTTAATAATCAAATTCATTATAAAAAGGCATTGCAGCAAGTTATACAAAAACAATTAACGCAGTTTTTTGAGCAAAGCCCTACTTTGCCAGATACCTTTATTATTTTACCTCTTCATAAAAGCCGATTCATTACTCGCGGGTTTAATCAGGTAAGCCAAGTTTGGCAACCATGTTTAGCTAATTACGCATCAGTGAGTAACGTACTTATTCGCGATAAAAAAACACAAGCCCAGTCGGAGCTATCTAAAGCAAAGCGTATTAAAAACTTAAAAAATGCCTTTATTTGTACACAGGATATGGGCGGTAAAACAGTCGCTATTGTTGATGATGTGATGACGACAGGGGCAACATTAAACGCAGCTACTAGTGCACTAAAACAAGCAGGCGCTAAACAAGTGTGGGCTTTTACAACTTGCTTAACGCCTATTTAATTATTAAAAAGTATTATACCAATCCGCAATAATACTTAATCATTTTACGGGGCTAAACGTGTCGCTACCTGAGTTAAAAAATTCTCATTTACGACTGCATGGATGCAGAAGGTAGAGCAATGCAGGAGCAATTGCCGAGAACAACTAAATAGCGAATTTTTTGCTTAGCTATCAACACGTTTTTCCATCCTCAAAATAGATCACTTAATTTAAGCGAATTGGTATTATTCGCCATTTGTACGAAACGTATGGCCAAAAAATAAAGCGTTGCTTAGTAGTCGACTAGTCCCATACCAGTAACCTCTAAATACAGGGTCATCGGTCATGCCTATTACTGTACCTCGTCCGTATGAGTGAGCAATTAAGCCAGCGCCGCCAGCAACTTGCTCAACATTAATGGCATCGGTAAAGCCTGCCAATAATGGATTTTTAGTGTAGGTAAGTACATTTACAAACGGTGCATCGGAAGCTTCTAGCAACCAAGTACTGTTTTTGAATACGGGCAATGTATTACGCTTTAGTGAAAATGTAAGCGGATGAGTTAAATCTACATTAGTATTAAAAATAGCACCTGCAATGCGTTGACGTCCTGCTAAATGATCTTTATCGCCATAACTTAAACCTGTCGTTTTAAATGCACTTGCTACATCTTGTCGTGATAGATAGCTTGCTTTGAGTAATTGCTGATCAGCTAAAAATTTAGCGCCGCCTTTATGACCCCAAATAACGCCGCCTTTTCTTACCCAGCTTTTAATAGCCACTTTGTCGGCATCAGATAAGCTATTGTAATTGCCATGAGCAAGCACAATATGGCTGTAGTCACTTAACTCGAGTGAACTAAAGCGGTTCATTTCAACAATTGTTGGTGCAACACCTACAAAGCGATCTAGGTAATACCACACTTCGCCGACTTCGTACTGGCTTGCGCCTTGCCCGCCAATAAGCAGTACTTTTGGAGCACTAACAACCGCCATTGATCGCGACCCTAAATCGGCTCCTTTGCTTGTTAAACCTGATGTAATAGGTTTGATTGCAATACCAAACTCATTTTGTGCTTTATTTAGCAAGGTAATCCAATCTGTATTTGTTTGTAGTCCAGCCGGTATAATAATACTTCCAGGTTTAAAATTAATTTCTCCTGATGTTGATTTAGCCGTTAATGCTTTTAGCGCTACACGTGCTTTTATACCTTGCTGTAATAAGCTATTTAACATTTTAGGTGCTAAATAATCATCCCACGAAAAACCAAATGCGTAACCTTCGGTGAGTGAAGAAAATGATGGGGTTGCTACTTTTTCCCATGCTTTATCAGCAACCTTTAATCCCCAACTACTTTTAACTTTAGAAAATGGCAAATTAAACGCATGCGCTAATGTCCAGCCAGATACATCGTAAAAAGTATTATCGGCAAAGTTTTTTTGCTCACTAAAAATCGCTTTTACTAAACGATATTGTGGTTGTGCTAATGGTACAAAATAGCTATGTGTACTGAAATTCTTACCATCTGCTTTTAATGATTTAGTAAGTGGGTAAGCGTTAATTTGGTGCTGCTTTAACAATTCTAAAAAGTGCATAATACGGGTGTTGTCGCTTGCACCTTCAACAACATAACCTTCAAAGCTTTCATCGCTGGCTAAATCAGTAGCTTGATTGTAAAAGTTAGCCTGGTAATCAAGTAATGCTTGACGGTTATCAACTGCTGCCTTAAAGGTAGATAAACTCGTTAACAGTTGATTTTTAATAGTGAAAGGAAAGCTCAAAGGTCCATTTATGGTGTCTTGAATATGTCCGCGAGAACTTGCTTGCTCAAATAAAATGCCTATGCCGCCATTTACATCGGGATAGGTTGAACCTTTACCGTAATAGAAATCATCAAAGCTTTCTTCAGTAAAATAAAGTGCGTTGTTTTCATCTAACGTTTTTGCGTGATAGTTAGCAATCGCTTTAGTCAACGTTACATTTTCATCAGGTGTTATTGGGTGTTTACGGCTTGGAATACCTGGTTGAAAAAAGTAACTGCTATTAGGCCCCATTTCATGAAAATCGGTTAAGACATTTGGTTTCCACTGATGAAATTTAGCAATACGCGCGCGCGATTCAGGATGCTGTAGCAGTAGCCAATCGCGATTTAAATCAAACCAGTAGTGATTGGTACGACTACTTGGCCAGTTTTCAACATGTTCACGGGTTTTAGGGTCACTTGATAAGTTCATGCCTCGGTTACTGTTTGCCCAATTAGCAAAACGAGCAAGCCCGTCAGGATTAAGTGAAGGGTCGAGTAAAATAACCGTCTTATTTAATAGCTCATCTATTTCAGTACCTTGTGCAGCAGCTAAGTAATATGCCACCAGCAAAGATGAGTTACTACCTGATGACTCATTACCATGAACGCTATAACCCATCCATACAACGGCAGGGTCGTCTTGTGCTTTACTACTGTTATTACTTAAGCGTGCTAAGTGAGCTTGGCGTGTCTGCTCTATGCTTGATAACTTATCAGCAGCAGTAATTGTTAGCATTACTAACGGGCGTTGTTCATGCGTGCGGCCAATCACCTCAAAATTTATACGGTCGCTTTTATCAGCAAGTATTTCCATATAACGTACGAGCTGATCGTGTCTCACGTGCCACTCTCCTACTTCGTAACCGAGTACTTGCTCAGGAGTAGGAATTGAAGGGTCAAATTTTACATCTTGTTCAAAATAATACGAAAGTGGCTTAGCTACACTTGAAAAGCTAAGCAACACCACCATTAATGTTAATACCAAACGCATATAAATCACTCAAAAAATGTTCGTTGTTTGCACGCTACCATTGCTTAAAATAGATGCCAACTTTTTACGCTCAACACTAGCCGCAACACGATGAGCGGAGTATGATACGCAGTATCCGAGTAATTTAGTCAAGTATAGATGGTTTTATGATTTCTATTTCCGAAACAGCGCAAGCGCATTTTGCTAAACTATTAGCAGATCAATCACAACAAACCAATATTCGTGTGTTTGTTGTAAACCCTGGTTCATCACAAGCGGAATGTGGTGTGTCTTATTGTCCAGAAGACGCTGTAGAAGCGAGCGATATTCGCCTAAACTTTAACGGTTTTGATGCCGTTGTAGATGCAGAAAGTGCTCCATTTTTAGAAGAAGCTGAAATCGATTTTGTTACCGACAAAATGGGTACTCAGTTAACGCTAAAAGCACCAAATGCAAAGGCGCGTAAAATAGGTAACGATGCATCGTTAAACGAACGTGTACAGCACATGCTAGAAACCGAAGTAAATCCACAACTTGCTAACCACGGTGGTCAAGTAAGCCTTGTTGAAATTACAGCTGCAGGTATTGCTATACTTCAGTTTGGTGGTGGTTGTAACGGTTGTTCTATGATCGATGTAACACTAAAAGAAGGCATTGAAAAAGAAATGATAGCTAAGTTTGAAGAAATCACCGGTGTTGCTGATATAACAGAGCACGAAGCGGGCGATCACTCTTACTATTAGGCCTTGTAAATGCTAAAGCAGCTTATTTATCGCTTAGGGAGCAACCCTAAGCTGAGCTTAAAGCGCTTTTTTCGCGGCTTAGCACTGTTTGTGCTAGCCGTGATATTCATATCTATTGGGTATTACACTCACTACAGCTTACAAATAATTGGCGTTATAATTTTACTCCCCGCATTATTTTTTGCCGGTTGGGGCTACTGCGGTATTTTTGCTAATCGTTTTTCACAAGTTTTAAAAGATATGGGCCCTAAACACCACGACCCCGATCTCTGGAAATAAACCATTTATTTAGTTTAATCTAATAGCTGATTATTTATTTTTAAGTGGTGATATTTAATTATTAATGTAACCCCGCGCATTAACATAAAACAGCTCATAGCCAGCCATAACCCATTATTTTCCCAGTCTATAAACACCCAAAACACACCAAAAAAACCAACTCCAGCGGAAAGTATCATACTGTTACGCATGTTCTTTGCTCGCGTAAGCCCTACAAAAACACCATCAAACAAAAAGCAGCTCATGGCCAAAATAGGCAACACTATTAGCCATGGTAAATAGTGTGTTGCCTCTTGAATAACCTCTGGTACATTGGTTAAAAGCTTGATTATACCGCGGCCAAACAATGCAAAAAAAGCGCTATATAAGACGCCAAAAAGCATGCCCCAAAATACACTTATTTTAACCCAAAGCTCTATATTTTTAACGCTTCCTTGGCCTTTAGCTTGTCCTACTTTTGCCTCAGACGCGTAAGCAACGCCATCAAGAGCAAAACTCACCAACATTAGAAAGTTAAGTAAAACAGCATTAGCAGCTAATGTGGTTTCGCCTATACGCGCTGCGTAAAACGTCATAAAACTAAAGCATAATTGCAGTATTAAAGAGCGAATAAATATATCTCTATTCAAACTCAATAATTCAGCCATTTTGCTAATACTCAACCAATTCGGTACATTTAGATCAATGTCTTGTTTTTTAGCTAGTTTAACCACTAAAAACAGTGCAAATACTAAAGCCGTATAATCAGCAATAAGTGAAGCCCACGCAGCGCCTGCAACTGCCCAATCTAAATAAACAACAAAATAAATATCGAGTACTATATTAACGATATTAGTGACGAGTAATAAATAAAATGGACCTCGACCATAATGCACACCAAGCATCCAACCCAGTAACACTAAATTACACAATGCTGCTGGAGCACTAAAAATACGAATGCTAAAATATTGATACGCTTGGGTAAGTACATCGCTATTGGCGGCGGAGAGGTAAGCAATAGCGTGCTTTATTAATGGGGATAACACAATTAATAGCACAGCCACTGCGCTTGCAAGCAATAGGCTTCGTTTAAGTAAAGCGGCAAGTTGGGTTAAATCGTTTTTTCCGTATGCTTGTGCCACGAGCCCCGTGGTACTCATTCTTAAAAAACCAGCAAGCCAAAATAAAATAGATATAACTGCAGAGCCAAGGGCAATACCCGCTAAGTAATGAGCGCTTCCTAAGTGCCCAATTACAGCGGTATCAACAATTCCTAACAACGGCACTGTGATATTTGATAGTATCATCGGACCCGCTAACAACAGCAAGCTTTTATGGTGTGCCTTATTATGTATAAGAAATTGTTTCATTTAGTATTATTTATCCTCATTAGTGTATCTGTGCGGGCTCAAGCAGCCGTTATTTTACAGTATCATCATGTTAGTGAAACCCTACCCGCTGTAACGAGCGTTAGCGCCAATACATTCACTAAACATTTGAGCTATTTAAAAGAGCACAACTTTAACGTTATTCCTCTTAATGACTTAATAAGCGCACTTCAGCAAGGTGAAACCTTACCTGATAAAACTGTCGCCATCACCTTTGATGATGGTTATAACAATAACTATGAACAAGCGGCGCCTATTTTAGAAAAGTTTGGCTACCCGTACACTATCTTTGTAAATCCTAAATTAATAGACGAGGGCATGAGCTACGTAATGGGGTGGGATAAGCTCAAAGAATTATCTAAAAAAGGGGCATTAATAGCCAATCATAGCGGACAACATGATTACTTACACCTTAAGCTTGAAAACGAAACCGATGCACAATGGCAATCACGTATTAAGCAAGATATTCTTAGCTCTCAAAAGCGTATAAAAGAAGAAATAGGCCACGACTATAAATACTTAGCATACCCGTATGGTGAGTTTAATAACGAGCTGCAAGCACTTGTGACAGAGCTTGGTTTTGTGGGTATTGGTCAGCACTCCGGCGCTGTAAATAAAGACTCTAATTTTAGCCGCTTACCGCGTTTTCCTGCATCAGGCTTTTACAGCAAACTAGAAACTCTTATTACTAAGCTTAACTCACGCGCGTTTAATATCACCAATTTAACTTATCAAGATAGCGTTACACAACAAAATCCACCCACGCTCACAATTGAATTTAAAATGGGTGATTTTCATAAAAGCCAATTTGCCTGTTACGTATCAAGCGTAGGCCAAGCAGATTTAAAATGGGTAAATAAAAATACAGTCGAAATAACCTCACCAAAGGTGCTTAATAAAGGGCGTTCTCGTTTTAATTGCACGGCCCCTTCTATTTCAAGCCCTGGTGATTACTTTTGGTTTTCGCAGCCTTGGGTAATTGAAGCGCCTAAACCTTAACTGCCTGATGTAATAGTCGCTGGGTTATTTTATCCAGCGCAACTATCTCGTCCGCTGCATTTAACTCAGCGGCAGCCTTAGGCATACCCCATACCACCGATGAGTACTCATCTTGAGCCAAGGTATACGCACCGTTTTGTTTTAGTGCAAGTAACCCTTTTGCGCCATCACTCCCCATCCCTGTTAGTATGGCTGCAACTACGTTTTTAGCTCCTGTCTCAACTAATGAGTTAAACAGCACATCTACCGCAGGTTTATGTCTGTTGACCGGCTCGCCATCATCAAGCTGGCAATACAAGCTAACACCTCGCTTTTTAATACTTAAATGAAAACCACCTGGTGCTATATAAGCCCAGCCAGTGCTAAGCTTATCGCCATGTTCAGCCTCTTTCACATTTATCGTGCATGTACGATTCATTCGCTCAGCAAATGAGGCGCTAAACACAGGAGGAATATGCTGAGTAATTACAATGGGCGGGCAATTTTGTGGCATTTTAATAAGTACTTCTTTGATAGCCTCAGTACCACCCGTTGAAGCACCTATCGCAATTACTTTATTAAGTAAAAATTGAGAATGGGTATTAATAGGCTCATTTGTGACGACCGTTTTTTTATAGCTTCTTACTCTTGCTCCAGCAGCTATTCGCACCTTTTGTTGAACAAGTGATGCATATTGGCTCAATTGCTCTCTTACGTTATTAGTAGGCTTAGCTATAAAATCAACAGCCCCTAATTCGAGTGCCTCGAGTGTAATAGGAGAGCCTTTTTGGGTCAGTGTTGAAATCATCACTACTGGCATTGGTCTTAATCGCATTAAGTTTTTTAAAAAACTAATGCCATCCATTTTTGGCATTTCTACGTCGAGCGTTAATACATCAGGATTTAACTTTTTTATCATTTCGCGAGCTTCGTAGGGATCCTCAGCGCTCCCCACTACCGTAATATCTTTAGCTTGCTGTAATATTTCAGTGAGTAAACGCCTAATTAAGGGGGAGTCGTCAATTATTAATACTTTAATCATGCATACTCCTAAAACAGCTCTATATCAGTTACTACTTCTTGCTTTTTAAGGTTTTGTAAGTAACGGACTTCGCGTTTTTCAATCGTATTATTATGTAGGTTTTTAAGTTTTTTCATATGAACTTTACCGGTGTTCGGATGAAAAAATATTTTTCGTGGCCATGGTCCACCCATATCGTGGGCAACTAGATTTAATGCCTCTTCTTTAATATACGCCGCTGCAAAACTAATATTACCCAGCCCTATATCAGTCATCGCACTAATAATTTTACCCCCACCAAAAAGTTTTACTTTTAGGTTACGGCGAGACGCACCATTTTTTAAAACTTCGTTTATAAGATACTCCATAGCCCAATTGCCATACCGACAACTTAAACTATGCGCATTCTTAAGTTCTACTCCCTTTTGAATTGGTAACATAAAGTGATTCATGCCCCCAATCCCTAGTACTTCATCGTAAACACAAGCCGCGATACACGAACCCAAAACTGTAGAGATCAGCTCATTATTTTTAGAAACATAAAACTCACCCGGAAGCACTTTAGCAACAACGCTACCTCGGCCCGAGTCCCAATATCGTTTAATATGTTCAAAGTTAGGTAATACCGGCCTAAACTCTGCGTGCATTTTGTCCCTTTTGGTACATAGTTTTCCCTAAATTTTTAAATTGCGTATGCTCTTTTCCCATACTTTCTGAGTGACCTAAAAACAAATAACCTTGTTCATTTAATATATTGGCGTAACGTTTAAAAAGCTGATCTTTTGTTTCTTTATCAAAGTAAATAACAACATTACGACATAAAATAAGATCAAATGATCCTTTCATTGGCCAATCTTGCAATAAGTTTAAACGCTTGAATGAAATAGACTCTTTTAGTCTATCTTTAACTTTATAGTTTTCACCGTCTTTACTTTTTAAAAACCAACGCTTAAGTTGCACGTCATCTAAGCCGTTAACATTCGCTGCGGTGTAAATACCCTTTTGTGCTTTTGCCAATACATTAGAATCTAAATCGGTTGCTAGTATTTTTACATCCCAATTGCTCGGAAATGCATTATTTAAAGTCATCGCCAAACTGTAGGGCTCTTCTCCTGTTGAGCAACCTGCAGACCAGATTCTTACTCGCTTACTATTTTTATTTGCCTTTAAGAGAGCAGGTACAAGCTCAGATTTTATAAATTCAAAGTGGTGTATTTCACGAAAAAAAGACGTTAAGTTAGTTGTTATTGCATTAATAAAGGCATCAAACTCCTGATCTTTATGGCTATTTAAATACTCTAAATAGGCTTTAAAGTCAGTTAGTTTTCGCTCTCTAATACGTCTTGCTAAGCGTGAATAAACCATCTCTCGCTTATGCTCACCTAATACAATTCCACATGCGCTATAAACTAAACTGGCAATTTCTTTAAAGTCGCGGTCGGTACACAAAAACTCTTTCATTGTTCGCTCTCAATTTAGCCTGCCAAATAATACCTCGCTGTGATTATGTATTCAGCGAGGTATATAAGAAGATTCGTTGTTAAAATTCTTCCCATTCATCAGCAGAGTCTACAAAGTTATCGCCTCTGGGTTTATTACTTACAAAACTGCTTTGCGACTTATGAGATAATTTAGGTGTGCGCATAGTCGGCGAAATCATCGCCATCTCTTGCTGACCTATTGAGAAAAAGTTGAGTAGTTGGCGCATCTCATTAGCTTGCTCAGCCATAGACTCGCCAGCGGCAGAGGCTTGCTCTACTAAGGCGGCATTTTGTTGCGTCATTTCGTCCATTTGTGAGATGGCGGTATTAACTTGTTCAATACCCGCACTTTGTTCTTCAGATGCCTCTGTAATATCAGAAATCATTTGCGTCACTCTTTGTACCGATACAACAATCTCTTTAAGTGTAGCGCCCGACTCATTAACTAATTGAGAGCCATCAGCTACTTTGCCTACACTATCTCTTATTAACTCTTTAATTTCTTTCGCTGCGCCTGCAGAGCGCTGTGCTAAATTACGCACTTCACCTGCAACAACCGCAAAGCCTCGACCTTGTTCACCAGCCCTTGCAGCCTCTACTGCAGCATTAAGCGCTAATAAGTTAGTTTGAAATGCTATTTCGTCAATGACACCAATAATATCTGCAATTTTCTTGCTCGACTCATTAATTGCCGACATGCTCGTAACTGCTCTATTTACAACCTCACCACCTTGAATCGCCTTTTCGCATGTTTCTTCTGCTAAATCGTTTGCCACTTTTGCGTTATCAGCATTTTGGCGAACGGTGCTGGTCATCTCTTCCATGCTCGACGCTGTTTCTTCAAGTGACGAGGCTTGCTCTTCTGTACGTTGGCTTAAATCAGCATTACCTTGAGAGATTTCCTCTGCACCACTGGCTACAAGCGTTGCCGATGAATTAATGCGATTAATCACTTCCGTTAACTTATCTGCCGTAGCATTAGCATCGCGTTTGAGTTTATCAAATGAGCCTTTATATTCTTTTTCAACTCGTTTTGATAAATCACCATTTGCCATCGCATCGAGCATACTGCCCGTGTCAGCAACTGCATCATCAACTATTTTAACTAAGCTATTTAGCCCTTGAGCCAAACGTAAAAAGAATCCTTCCTTCCCATCTTCCGCTACTCTTGTATCTAATTCGCCATTACCTGCAGCACCAATAAGCTCAGCAATTTCTTTTTCAAGCGCAACTTCATTGGTCCTATCTTCCCACTCAACAATAGTGCCTAAATGCTTTCCGTCTTGACTAATCCAAGGTGAAGCAATCAAGGTGAAAGTGACACCCGCTAAAAGTAATTCGGCTTTATGAGGCTTATCGAGATTTTTTAATAAATCACGCTGATGGTTAGGGTGTTTATGAAAATCATCAACACAGGTGCCAATTAAATTATCAACAGAAAAGCTTGGTAATACAGTTTGTAATTCTTTTTCGCGGACTTTTAGCATTTTCTGAACACGGTCGTTCACAAATACTATATTGAGATCTTTATCAGCAATCATTACATTAGCTTGGCAAACTTTAAGCGCATTTGCTAAATCGGCTGCTTTGCGAGATGCTTTTTCAAGCTCTTTTTGTTCAGTTATATCAGATGCATATTTGATCACTTTAAACGGCTTACCGTTCATATCATAAATTGGGTTATAAGAAGCCTGGATCCAAACCTCCTGACCCTGTTTCCCTATTCTTAAATATTCCCCTGAATCAAATTCACCGCGACCTAGTTTGGCCCAAAACTCTTTATACTCGATACTATTTGCATGTTCGGGTTCAATAAAAAGCCTATGATGCTGACCTTTAATCTCACTGAGTTGATAGCCAAGCGCATTTAAAAAGTTATCATTGGCATCAATAATAGTGCCATCTAAATTAAACTCGATAACCGCTTGGGATTTACTTATAGCGCTAATTTGTCCAGAAGCTTCTGCTGAAATTAACTTTTGTTCAGTCACGTCGGTAGCAAATTTAACGACTTTTAATACTTGCCCTTGCTCATCAACAATTGGATTATAAGTTGCTTGAATCCATACCTCAGTTCCACCTTTAGCATTTCGCTTAAACTCATCTGAGATAAACTCGCCATTACGCAGGCGTTGCCAAAAGTTCTTATAATCGTTGCCCTGAGCTTCATCTGGGTCAACAAACATAGAGTGATGCTGGCCTTGAACCTCTTCAAGACGATAGCCCATCGCGTTTAGAAAATTCATATTTGCAGTAATTATTTTTCCGTTAGGTTCAAACTCAATCACCGCTAATGATTTATTCAATGCGTCTACAATTAAATCATTACTTGATTTTGACTGCTTTGGATTACTAAACCATCCCATGCTCATCACCACCTTTAAGTTTATTATTCATTTAGTTTCTATTTGCTAAATATTCATTGTTTTTTGCAGGTCAATTAGCGCTACCATTTTTTCACCAACATTCACCAACCCAGCTACATATTCACAATTATTCGACTCAGATAAACTAGGAACCGCTTTCGCATCTTGCTCCGCAATACTGTAAACATCAGAAACGGCATCAACAGCAACACCTATAATTTTACTACCTAGTTCAAATTCTATTTTAACAACGATAACCACCGTTAATGGCCCATAGTCGACACTTGGTAATCCAAAGCGCAACCGTAAATCAATAATTGGCACTATTGTTCCACGTAAATTAATAACGCCTTTTACAAATTCAGGCGCATTGGGCAGTACTGTAATTTCTTCCCAACTGCGAATTTCTTGTACTGTTAAAATATCAACGCCGTATTCTTCATCAGCCATAATAAAAGTTAAAAACTGTTTTACACCTTGCTGTTGCTGAAGATTTAATTGATTACTTAACTGGCTCTGCTCTGAGCTCATAACGCCTCCAAAGTGGCTTGCGTTTCAATCGTTAATTCTTGGCTACCTGGTTTTTTTAAACCTGAGAGCTTTATTAAGCCGCTAATGTCCACAATCAGCGATACACGCCCATCGCCTAAAATAGTGGCTCCCGATACGCCATCCACCTTATGGTAGTTTGCCTCTAAACTTTTAATAACAACCTGTTGTTGAGACAGTAAATCATCAACTAATAAACCCACCTTTTGGTTATCTGTTTCTACAACAACAAGCAGCGTTTTATCGAGTGATTCAATGGCATTTTTATGATTAAAAATATCGTAGAGCCTTAAAATAGGAATGTATTCGTCCCGAAGCCTCAATACATCAAGGCTTTTACCCACTCGACTCACTTTAGCAATATCAATTTGCAGAGATTCCACAATAGAAATGAGCGGGATAATATAAGTATGCTGAGCCACCTTAACTAATTGCCCATCTAAAATAGCGAGAGTAAGTGGTAATCTAATAGTAAACGTAGAACCAACACCGGCCGCTGAGGTTACTTCTACTGAGCCATTTAATGATTGAATATTTCGCTTAACTACATCCATCCCAACTCCACGACCAGATAAGTCACTTACCTCATCTACTGTCGAAAAGCCGGGCATAAAAATAAGCTCATTTATTTCATCGTCACTGAGATGGTTATCAGCTGAGATTAATTCGTTAGTGATGGCTTTTTCTTTTATTTTTTTTGTATTTAACCCCTGCCCATCATCCATTATTTCAATAACAATGTTTCCACCCTGATGAAATGCATTTAAGGTTACTGTGCCAACGGGATCTTTACCTGCCGCCAGTCTTTGCTCAACAGTCTCTAATCCATGATCAAGTGAGTTCCTCACTAAATGCACCATAGGATCGGATATTTTTTCCATTACTGTTTTATCAAGCTCGGTTTGCTCTCCAATCAACTTTAGCTCAACTTGCTTATTTAGTTTTTGCGCTATATCTCGCACTAATCGAGGAAAACGACTAAATACAAAGTTTATTGGCAGCATACGAATGCGCATCACATTTTCTTGTAAATCACGCGTATTATGGGCAAGTTGCGCTAGACCTTCTTGTAGTAAAGTGATTGTGGCTGGTGTGATTTCTTGTTCGCTAAGCTGATTGAGCATCGCTTGTGTAATAACAAGTTCACCTACCATATTTATTAACGAATCGACTTTATCAATACCAACTCGAATGGAGGTAGACTCTGGTGTACTTGCAGGTTTTTTATCTTTATTAGCAGCGGGTTGCTTTGGCTTACTAGGTAGCTCAGCTACTTTTATTGAATCGGATGTTTCAAGCTCAACAGCTTTAGATATCTCACCTTGATTAGGTTGTATTGGCTCATCATTGCCAAATAAGCCTCCGCATAATTCAATTGTTATGTCGGCATCGTCTTCTACCCATTCAAATACTTCTTTTATGGCTTTTTCATCATGGCTAGTATCTAAAAAAAAGCGCCAATGTAAAAAGCATTCATCACTGCTCAAATCTGTAATTTCTGGAACTTCATCGTAAAATACTGTGGTTTCTAACTCACCTAGCTCTTCGAGCTCACTGATCATATACAGTGGCTCGTTTCCTGTTTTAAATAAATGATGATGAGGTTTAAAGTCTATTTGATAGGTGTTACTATTTGTTTGCTCGTCAAAGCTTTGAGGTTTATTTTCTTGTGTTTCGTTTTTCATTCCAAGTACACGTTCAAATTGTACTTTTAACGAATCTGCCTCGGTTAAATCTGGCTCTTGCTCACCTTGAAGTGCAGCAAGTAAAGCACGCAAGCAATCCACAGCTTTGAGTAATAAATTGACATGCTCGGTACTAAGCTCTCGTTCACCTTGGCGAATTTGATCCAGTAGTGTTTCAAGTACATGAGTAAAGTCAGCAACGGAGCTAAAACCAAAAGTGCCACTGCCTCCTTTTATTGAGTGAGCAGCTCTAAAAATAGTGTTGATAGTTTCTAAATCTTCCTCACCTGGCACTAAGTTTAATAGCTCAGCCTCCATGGTATCTAGGCCTTCAAAACTCTCTTCAAAGAAAACTTCAAAAAATTGACTTAAATCTATACTCACACTGCGCTCCTTAGCGAATAACTTTTTTAATTACCGCTAGTAGCTGATCGGGATTAAATGGTTTTACAATCCAGCCTGTTGCACCAGCAGCTTTACCCTCTATCTTTTTTTCTAAGCCCGACTCTGTAGTAAGCATTAGTAATGGTGTAAATTTATAACTCGGTAAAGTACGCAGCTCTCGTATTAATGTAATTCCATCCATTATTGGCATGTTTACATCTGAGATCACGGCATCAAAATCTTGTTGCTTGGCAATAGCGAGAGCTTCACTGCCATCTTTAGCTTCGGTTACATCAAACCCGGCAGTTTTTAATGTAAAGCTCACCATTTGACGCATCGATGCTGAATCATCAACCGCTAAAATTCTTTTCATATATACCCCTAACTTTTACTTTCGGTTGTTAAGTATTGGCTTAAGCCAAGTTTATTAATTGTATGCGTTAAGGCCTCGCTACTGCCTACCCATATTATTTTGTGCTGTATAGTAAGTAGGTGTTTTTGTAAGGCGCATAAAAGTTGAATTGAGGCAGTATCAGCAGAAATCACATCGTTAATATCAAGACAGATATCATCGTTGCTATTGAGTTCGTGTAGTAAGTCTTTATGTAGTGTTTCAACTTGCGTAATAGCAAGTTCGCTCGGAAGTTTTAGCATTTAGTAAGTGCATTCCCTGTCAATTCAATTCATAACAAAAGCTTAGCCCTAGTTATTAAAATTGCCATAAAATGCTTAATTAAATTTAACCTGTCGTTAAAATACAAAAAAAGGAGCCTAAAGCTCCTTTAAAATTGGTAAAAAGTAAAAAACTAGTTTTTATAGTAATCAGCTATTTTTTTAAACTCTTCGGTTAAAGTCGTCGCATTAATTAATGGCACACTACCTTGTTTAAACTCTGGTTTAAAAATAGCTCTAACGGCTCCATTTTGATCAACCATAGCGACCGAGGCACTATGATCAACTGCATATTCTGATTCACTACTATCGCTAATGGCGTAAATTAAACCAAGCTCTCGAACAACAGGAAAAAGGTGTTTATGTTCCCCTGATACAGCTAAAAAGTCTGGGTTAAAGTAATCTATATATTGCTTTCGTTTAGCTGGTGTATCGCGTTTTGGATCAACCGATAAAAACCAAACTTGTAGCGGATAATCTGCTTGTAAGTTTTTATAAACAGCATTTAACTTAGCAAGTGTTAATGGACAAATATCTGGGCAGCTTGTGTAGCCTAAAAATACTAAATTCCACTGTCCTAAAAATTGTTGCTTAGTTACTAATTCGCCGCGCTGATCGTTTAGCGTAAAATCAGACAGTGGCTTTGCATTTTCGTAAACTAATGCATCTACATCTGGTGGACTATTTTCATTTGAACATGCTGATAAAAACGAAACTAAAATAACAATTAATCCAAGCCATAACTGCTTCATAAAGGGAGCCATTTATCTATAAATAAGATTATAAAGAGTACCATTAAATGAATAATCGAAAAACGAAATAAGTCCATTGCAGTCTCATCATTTCCAGCAATTTTTAAATTGACCGCCTTATATATAAACACGGCATTTAATACACATGCACCTATCAAATAGATTAATCCAGACATACCGATTAAATAAGGTAATACGCAAACAACAGCGAGTAAAACAGAGTAAGCAACGACGCACGTTTTACAAAAATCGATACCATGGGTTACTGGTAACATAGGGATTTTAGCGCGTTCATAATCACTTTTTCGTGCTATAGCCAGCGCCCAAAAGTGTGGTGGGGTCCAGGTAAATATTATCATTACGAGTAACCAAGGGGCTGCTGCCATTTGGTTTGTTTCTGACACCCAACCTAATAATGGAGGCATTGCGCCAGCCAACCCACCTATAACAATATTTTGCGGCGTTGCACGCTTTAAAAATGATGTATAAACAAATGCATAACCTACCAATGCAAATAACGTTAATATAGCGGTTAAGGTATTAGCCCACACCATCAGCATAATAAAACCCGCAACCCCAATAACAGCTGCAAAACTAAGCGCATGTGTTTTACTTAAACGCCCTTTAGCCACAGGGCGATGACGAGTCCGCGCCATTTTTGAGTCTATCTCGCTATCAACCACATGATTAATAACCGCTGCAGCAGCAGAAAGTAGCCCTATACCTAACAAGCTAATAAACTGTACGACCATACCGCGCCCTACATCGGGAGCCAGCGCTAAACCAACCCAAGCTGTTAGCACCAGCATAGCTACCACTTTAAATTTACTAATTGCTAAGTAGTCTTGCAGCAAACTATGTGTACGCGAAATTAGCGATTGAGTATTAACGGGTAGCAGTATTTTTTTATCAATTATAAGTGCCATCATATTTCCCCTTTATGTGCGTGATTTTAGGTAATAACACAACCTAACCATGCTTAATAACAGTATGGCTGCCATCAAGTTATGCGCCAGTGCAACTCCCAACGGAATATGCCAATGTACTAAAATAAGTCCTAAGCTAATTTGGCAAAGCAGAACAAGTAATACACTCACAACGCAATTTTTAATTTTTTTAGAGTACGCTTGGCTGTATATTTTCCACATAATTAACGCCAGAACAATGCAAGTAACGAGTGCCCAAATGCGATGTAATAAATGAATAGACATACGCGCTTGCTGCGATAACACACCAAACTCATAATTACTGTGCTCAAGTGGTAATTGAAATACGCTACTCAATGAAAACGGTTGTGCGTAATTACACAATGGCAAACCACTACAATGTGGAGCGGCGTAATTTGCAGCCAGCCAACCACCAAGTGCAATTTGGATAATTAATACACTGAGCGCTACTAAACTTAAACCGAAATAGCGTTTTGCGCCGCTATCGCCACCCATAATAGGTTTTGCGGTTAGCCGTAAATATAAAAGCGTTATAAGTGACAAAATACTAAAGCCACCTAATAAGTGGCCCATTACAATAAGCGGCTGAAGGTTCATGGTTACTGTCCACATACCAAGGGCAGCCTGAAACACCACTAGTAAAAGTAAAGCCAAAGGCAATTTAACTGGCGTAGTTGGATATTGGCGTTTTAAAAAAGCCAACACAAATAAACCTAAAATAAGTAAGCCTAAAGCACCTGCAAAGTAGCGATGAATCATTTCTTTCCACGCTTTTGCGGTTTCGAACATCATATCGGGGTAGCTTTGAGTTGCTAAGGCTATGTCAGCCTCATGCTTAGGTACCGTTAAAAAGCCATAACAACCAGGCCAATCGGGGCACCCTAAACCTGCATCACTTAAGCGGGTGTACGCACCTAAAGCAACTACAATCAAAGCGAGTAATCCTGTTATTAATACTAAGTTTTTATAATTTTTATACATCAGATACTCCAACTTAAGCTCAACTTAGTTAGCTAGAACGAGAATAGTTAAGTAATTTTTTTAGATCTTTTAATAACCCTTTTTGTACTAAACGGTTTTCTTGTGGCTCGACCTTAAAGGGATATTCAAGTACCACTAACCCCATATGATCAATTAAATACAAACTTGCAGGATTTAAACTCTGTTGCTCGGTAATAATTTTCCATGGTAGGTTTTTATTGTCGGGACTTCCCATTACAGCCATATCAACCTTGCCTTGGTTTTTACCAAGTGCCACATATAAATTATTAAGTGCATTGAGCTGTTCGCGGCATGGGGTGTTACATTCGTTTGAATAATTAAGTGCGATAGTCCATTGCTTGGGATTATTTTGCGGCCAATTTTTAAGTTTTATTTCTTGGCTTAAAAACTCGCCATTATTAGTAATTGCAGTAGGCAACCAATCAAACTTTAATGCGCCATATGCCAAAATTAATGGGATAGCGCAGCAGCCCACAAACAACACAAGGGGATTATTTTTCATTAAGTGTCCTTTTTTTACTCGCAAAAATAGCCACAACAGCACATGCAACAGCAATTAAAAACCATTGCACAGCGTAGGCATTATGCTTTTGAGGGCTCATAACAACTGCCTCATAATGAGGTGTTGCAATCTCATCACCAGTACCTTGTCTGTAAGCCATAAAATTAATTAATGATTGCTGGCTTTGAGTGCTCAGCATATTCAAGTCGATAGATTGGATTCTTGTAGGTAAGTCATTATTTGTAGTTTTATCTTCAAGCGTAAAGCTACTTAAGTTATTTTCTTTTATTTGCGCTTTAAGAATAAAAACACCTGTAGGCAGAGTAACCTTTGGCAGTGTATCTCTAGATATAGGCGCTTTTACCCATCCTAAATTAACTAAAATCACTTTTTCTTCGCTGTCTGGCTTTAGTAAAGCAAGTAAATCGTACCCTACTTGCCCGTTATAAACTTGATTATCTAAAAGCCAATATTGGCTTTGTACAAACCGCCCTTTTAACTCAACCAATACACCTGTTTTGTTCCAGCTATCAGGCAGGTTAAGTAATTGAGACCAACTCATCACACCCCGATTCTGTTGCTTAGCAATAGCGGTTAGTTGCTGCTGTTTTTGCTCACCTCGCTCCAACTGCCAAAATCCTAATCGCACACACACAAGTACAACAACCACAACCATACAAAGTGTGATTAGTGAACTAAGCTTTTGTTTGTGCCATAAAACTAACTGCATAAAGGGTCAACTCAGTGATTATTAAAATTATTATCGTACTGTTGTTAATATTTATACTTTTTAACTTATTTAGAGCATTGTTTATTATGGTGTCAGGGAAAACAGGGGGACGACCTATGTCTCACTTTTTAGGTCGTCGCGTATTGTTTTCGGTCGTTGTTTTAGTTGTTGTTATTGCAGCGCTTAAACTTGGTTTTATTAAAGCAAATAATTCGCCAATAAACGCTACAGCACATATACAAATACAAACAAACACAGCCACACCACATCAACAAAGTGCCAATACCAAGCAGCTGCTTGAAAAGCAAAATGCTTATCTTTAGTAAAGTGCCCTTTTAATATCCGTAAAAATATTACAAATAAAAGTACCGTTCCTAGCGTTACATGCATGCCATGAAAACCAGTCAATAAAAAAAACGTATTACCGTAAATACCCGCATCTAGCGTTAGGTTAAGGTCATTATATGCATGCATGTACTCCTCAACTTGCAGCCCTAAAAAGCAAACGCCCAATAAAATAGTAGCGCCTAAAAAAACTTTAAGTGGAGTGCGTTTATTGTTTTCCATCGCTACGTGGGCAAAATGTAAAGTAACTGAGGAAGTAAGCAGTATTAAGGTATTTATAAGCGGTAAGCCTTGCCAGCCCATAGCTTGAGTAGTTTCGCCAGCAGGTGTTGAAACTAGCGGCCAAACGGCTTCAAAAGTAGGCCATAAAACCTCGTTAGTCATTGCATTATTGCCTGCGCCTCCAAGCCAAGGTACCGACAATACGCGTGCATAAAAAAGCGCACCAAAAAAGGCCATAAAAAACATAACTTCAGAAAAAATAAACCAGCTCATACCTTGTCTAAAAGAGCGATCCATTTGTGCTGAGTACAAACCTTGGTCCGATTCATTAATTACATTTTTAAACCAGCTAAACAACATATACACAAGTACAGCAATACCGGCATAAAGCAGATAAACCCCGCTACCACCTTCTTTACCTACACTCATAACAGTCAAGCCTGCCCCTACTGCAATAAAAAACAATGCAACAGCACCTACAATAGGCCATGGGCTTTGCTCAGGTACGTAATAATGCTCATATTCTTGATTCATTTTATTTACTCCTAGTTTCACACTAGTTTAAAAAGCTAGTTGTTACTTGCCACCAGCTGTTCACTAATATCAAATACGGTATAAGATAAAGTTAATTCTTCAATATCGCTCGGCAGTGCGGTATCAACATAAAAAAGTAATTTAAATTCAAGTTCTTCCCCTGCTTTTAGAGGTTGCTGATCAAAGCAAAAACAGGCTATTTTGTGTAAATACTTTGCCGCTTTACCTGGTGAGACTGATGGTACAGCCTGCATTACTTTATCTAGGTTGCTGTTATTTTTAGCACTAAACATTACTTCACGCATTGCACCGGGTTTTACCACTACACTGTATTCTTTTGATTTAACTTCAAACGGTGCACCACTTTGTGCGTGAGTAGTAAAGCTAACGCCGACTTCTCGGTTTTGTACTATTTGTGTACTTTGCTCTGCCTGCTCAAGCGAAGGTTTTCCATTAAGCCCTGTTACATCACAAAACACGTCATACAAAGGTACTAAAGCAAAGGCAAAGGCAAACATGCCTATGCAAATAAGTACCAAACGTTTGAGTAGCGGTGCGTGTGTCATTACTTAATTACCGGCGGCGTAGAAAAAGTATGATATGGCGCTGGAGAGTCAACTTCCCACTCAAGCCCTTCTGCCCCTTCCCATACTTTTGCAGGCACTTTATCACCGCCACGCGCGCATTTAATTACCACAGCTACAAACAACAATTGCGATAAACCAAAGGCAAATCCACCAATACTTATGATTGCGTTAAAGTCGGCAAATTGAAGTGCATAATCGGGAATTCGACGCGGCATACCGGCAAGCCCTACAAAATGCATAGGAAAAAACAATACGTTCACACTCACCAGCGATAGCCAAAAATGCCATTTAGCTAGCGTGATATTAAACATATTGCCCGTCCACTTGGGCAGCCAGTAATAGGCCCCCGCCATTATCGAAAATACAGCCCCTGTTACTAATACATAATGAAAATGCGCCACTACAAAATAAGTATCGTGGTACTGAAAGTCAGCAGGTGTAATTGCCAGCATCAACCCCGAAAAGCCACCTAAGGTAAACAGCACAATAAACGCAATACTAAAAAGCATTGGCACTTCAAAAGTTATTGAGCCTTTCCACATTGTGGCAACCCAATTAAATACTTTTACTCCTGTAGGTACCGATATAAGCATGGTCGCGTACATAAAAAACAACTCGCCAGCGACCGGCATCCCAGTGGTAAACATATGATGAGCCCATACAATAAAGCTCAATAGTGCTATGGAGGATGTGGCGTATACCATTGAGGCATAGCCAAAAAGTTTTTTACGAGAAAAGGTAGGTACTATTGTAGATATAATGCCAAAGGCAGGAAGAATCATTATGTATACTTCGGGATGACCAAAAAACCAAAAAATGTGTTGGAACATCACCGGGTCGCCACCGCCTGCGGCATCAAAAAAGCTGGTCGCAAAATACTTATCGGTAAGTACCATAGTGACAGCTCCTGCAAGCACTGGCATTACCGCTATTAATAAAAAGGCAGTAATTAACCACGTCCATACAAATAAGGGCAACTTCATCCATGTCATGCCGGGAGCACGTAAGTTCACTATAGTTACAATCACATTGATTGCGCCCATTATTGAGCTAATCCCCATAATATGTACGGCAAATACAAACAATGCAGTATTGTCATTACTGTATGTTGTAGACAGTGGTGCATAAAAAGTCCAACCAAATGCAGGACCCCCACCAGGCATAAATAACGATGCCAATAGGATTAAAAACGCAAACGGTAAAATCCAAAAGCTCCAGTTATTCATTCTTGGCAATGCCATATCTGGCGCGCCAATCATGAGTGGTATCATCCAGTTAGCAAGGCCTGTAAAGGCCGGCATAACCGCACCAAACACCATAATTAAACCATGCACTGTGGTCATTTGATTAAAAAAGTGAGGATCGACCAACTGTAAACCTGGTTGAAATAATTCAGCTCTGATCACCATGGCCATTCCACCACCAATTAAGAACATGGTCAGCGAAAAAATTAAATATAAACTACCTATATCTTTATGATTAGTTGTGTAAAGCCAGCGTTTAAAACCTTTAGCTGGGTGATGAGCATGATGAGCTTCATTGGCGTTAGGTTGTTCTACTATGCTACTCATTAGTTCGCCTCCACTTTGGCATCAAGTGCTGCCTGTATTTGACTCGGTTGAATAACATCACCCGTATCATTACCCCACGCATTACGTTTATAAGTAATAACCGCTGCTAATTGCTTTATAGATAACTGTTTGGCAAATGCTTGCATTGCCGTACCGGGTCGCCCATGGATAACTACATCAATGTGATCTTTTATATCGCCAAGCACTATAGGGCTGCCTTTAAGTGCAGGAAATACACCCGGTAACCCCATGCCAGTAGGCTGATGACATGCAGCACAATTGGCCATATATACTTGTTCGCCTAAAGTCATTAATTCTTCTTTTGGGAGGGTTTTATCAAGTAATGCGGCATCTGCTAATGCTGCTTTTTGTTTAGCTTGCTTTGCATCTGCAAGCCACGTTTTAAAATCAGCCTCAGATTTAGCGACCACCACAACGGGCATAAAGCCATGATCTTTACCACACAACTCAGCACATTGGCCTCGGTAAGTACCTTCTTCGTTTATGTTCGTCCATGTTTCGTTTATAAAGCCGGGATTCGCATCTTTTTTAACTGCAAAATCAGGTACCCACCAAGAGTGAATAACATCGTCAGAAGTCATTAAAAATCGTACTTTTTGATTTATTGGCAGTACGAGAGGTTTATCAACCTCAAGTAAGTAGTTAGGATTTTTATCTGCAAGATTCGCTATTTCATCTTGCGGGGTAGATAAAATAGAGTAGAACTCTACATCTTCACCCATATATTCATAATGCCATTTCCATTGCGAGCCTGTAATTTTAATAGTGAGATCAGCTTTGCTGGCATCTTCCATTGCAATTAGGGTTTTAGTGGCTGGTACTGCCATAGCAATTAAAATAACAAACGGGATTGCAGTCCAAAGTATTTCTACTTTAGTGCTTTCGTGAAATTGGGCAGGTACAGCCCCTTTAGATTTACGGTGATGAATAAGTGCCCAAAACATAATTGCGAACACTATCACCCCAATCACACAACATATTATAAATATGGTCATGTGCAGCTGATATACATTATTGCTTATATCGGTTACGCCTTTGCGCATATTGTATTGGCTGTTAGCCAAAACTGGGTGCGAAAAAACACATAATATAAGCCACAAGGTAGAGGTCAGTTTACCCATGTGACGGCTCCTTTGATGCTATTGCGAATGCAAAGCGAAGAGGCATACGGCTTAAACGCCAATTCGTTATTTTTATTTTTTTAGTCAATCTCATTTAATATTGATTGGTTTTGCTGCGCCAACAACGGGTTTGTGTATATTGTGTGTTCTCAAAACTAAAAAGCTGTGAGTTATTATTAGCTCAGCACATTAATAATTAGCTAAAAAATGAACAACAAGCAAGTTTTAGTATAAAAAACAATCAGGTGATATTGAGTAATTAATAAAAAATCAGTAACCAACTAGGTAACAGTAAGTTCAAAAGATGAGCAAAACAAAGGGGTTTAACGTATTCGGAGGGGGAAAATATAAGTGCAAAAAAGTTTACAGCTTAAATTGTCAGTGAGCTATTTATGCCCTATTTTTAGTGCGAATTTAAAACAAAAAATGCGTACTAATTAGTACGCATTTATAAAACTGCTTGTTTAAAAGCTATTTTTAAAGTCACATCCAATCAGCGTTTCTTATAACGCCAACGGCTAAGCCTTCAATATTAAAAGACTCATTCTCAAGATCTACTTCAATAGATTCAAAATCGTCGTTTTCAGCATGAAGTAATACTTTACGACCCGCTTTCTCAAGACGTTTTACAGTTACGTCTTCGTCTAGGCGGGCAACAACAACTTGCCCATTTTCAGCGGTTTGAGTACGATGTACAGCAAGTAAATCACCATCCATAATACCAATATCTTTCATGCTCATACCGTTAACGCGTAGTAAAAAATCTGCAGCCGGTTTAAACATTAATGGATCGATTTTGCAGTGACTTTCAACGTGCTCTTGCGCCAAAATAGGTGAACCAGCAGCAACACGCCCTATAAGCGGTAAACCTAATTGTTCTGGCTCTTCTTCTTCAATTAACTGAATACCACGGCTTGCACCTGGTTTCATTTTAATTGCGCCTTTTTTAGCAAGTGCTTTTAAATGTTCTTCAGCAGCATTGGCACTTTTAAAACCTAATGTTTGCGCTATTTCAGCACGTGTAGGAGGCATACCAGTGTCTTTAATAAAAACTTTAATTAGTTCGAGTATTTGAGCTTGGCGGTTCGTTAATGGTCGCATACAACTGGTTTTCCATACAGTACATTTAACTGTGAGTATATACAGTTAAATAAAAATCGCAAATTTAAATTAAGCCTTAAAATAGCCAAAGTAATTTCACTTGTGTACATTTTAGGGATATAACTAAAGCTAGGTTTATAAATGATTAAAAAAGCAAAGGAGTCATTATGAGTATTTGGTACCAGCCCATCACTTTAGAGCTGTGCAAGCAGTTAGAACAAGGCATTGATGGCCAAGGAACATTAATGAAAACCATGGGAATAGAAGTCACTGAAATTGGTGATAATTACTTAGTAGCCACTATGCCGGCAATTCCTGAGCATCATAACCCAATGGGCATGGTTCACGGCGGTGCTAACGTTGTACTTGCCGAAACAGTTGCCAGCTATGCAGCTAACTTTGTTGTCGATTTTACAAAATTTTACTGCGTGGGGCAGGAAATTAGCGCAAGTCATTTAAAAGCATCTCGCAACGACACTTTAACAGCAACGGCAAGAGCGTTTCATATTGGCAAACGTAGTTCAGTGTGGGAAATAAAAATTACAAATAGCCGCAATGAGCTGTGCTGCGTATCAAAAATGACCGCAGCAGTCGTAGAGCGAAGATAGTTACTTTTCGATTGGGTAAATTGTAATTTCCATACCCGCACCAATCGCAGATATACGTAGTAATGTATCTGCATCTAAGGCTTGATTAAAGCACTTAGGGGAAGTGCCCGATTCAAAACCAATATCAAACGTTCTACGTGAACAGCTTAACCATTGCTTTAGCGCGTTACGCGAACACGATTCAATAAGCTCACATATATGGTTTATTGCTTTGTCAGGCGTGTTTACTACACCTGTTGCTTCAATACGCGCTAATTGACGGTATTCGTCTTTGTCATAATGTAAAATCGTCGCGACTTTTTTCAAGTCTGCCACTAGCAAACTAATATCTTGCTTTGATTCAAGCTCAAGATCTACATTTAAAAATTGAATTTCCGACATCGTTTCGTATTTATCCTCTAATAATTTCATTGCAAACTTTAACGCAGTTTTACCGTTATACCAAATCAACTATGCTCTATTAACCACTTTATATAGATATTTCGCAGCTTTTAAGTATTTTTTAGCGTTTAAAGCTAGCTGGATATCAAACACTCAGCTCAATTAAACAAATAATTCATGTTAGCAATTTAAGTGTAATCTTTTTTATTTTTAAATGATTACAGTAAGCTATAGTTTAAACTGCGACAAAATGTCGCAGTAACTAATCCCATTAATGTAATAAACTAGCCTCTAAAAATAATAAGACTAAAACATGAATAAAAAAATATTTAAGTATGCTCGCAAGTTACATAAATGGCTCGGTTATTTGCTCACATTACAAATTTTAGCTTGGCTATTAGGCGGTTTAGTCATGAGCGCTATTCCTCTTGATAAAGTTCATGGGGAGCATCTTGCAACACGTACTCTTAATAACCCATTTACGCAGGCTGATTATGTTGCCTCCCTTAACGATATTGCATCTCAGGTGGTTAATCCAACACAAATAATTTTTGAGAACTTTTTAACCACACCTATAATTACAGTAATAAATAAAGATGAACAGCAAAGCTTTAACGGTATAACAGGCCGACCTTTTGAGCCGCCAACTAAAATACAAATTACCGCAAATGCTAAAGCACACTTACTTATTGATGCTCAAGTGACAAGCGCTGTACTGCTAAAGCAAGGTATGCGAGAAGTTGGATATAAAACCAATGTTTGGCAGGTACAATTTGACGACACATTTAACACAACACTGTACTTGTCAGAAAATAACGGCAGAGTTGTCACCGTTCGCAGCACACTATGGCGAATTTTCGACTTTTTTTGGATGTTACATATTATGGATTACGATGAGCGAGAGGATTTTAATAATCCGCTGCTTATTAGTTTTGCAGCAACCAGCGTACTTTTTTGCCTAAGTGGAATATTACTACTTATGCAAAACATACGACTAAAACGATTTATCCGAATTAAAAGTAAGAATAAATCAAAGTAGTCATATTGGTTTTTAAGAACTAGCGCACTCTCACCAAAGACTAAATAAGCCCTAGGAAGTACCCAAGGGCAGATTTTATTCCAAGTGTTTAAATCGACTCAAATGTCGCTTTAACATTTCGTTTTCGAAAATCAACTCATCACGCTCATCCAGCAATTGTAAAACTAAAGCTATTGCCGACCAATCTAACGAAAAGTCATGTTGAATACGGGCCGCTTTTTTAACTAAGGTCACTGCCGATACCGTAAATTGCCACTGCGTAACATGCTTCCCCTCAATTGGAACCGCAATATTGTGCTCAACTAGCTCATATAAAATTGCTTCGCTAATATCACTACTCAAACATAGCTCTTTGCTAGTAAGTAAATCATCTTTTTGTGTCACGATAATTTGCATTATGGCTTGCTCCAGTTATTACGGGGATCAAAGTGAGCTTTTTCGGCTAATTCTTCCCAAAGTTTTTTACTGGTATCATCAACAGATGTTGGATTAACAATTTTAAGCACAGCAAATAAATCACCTTTGGCTTTTTTACTCATTAATCCCTTACCTTTAATACGCAAGCGTTGACCAGACTGACTATTAGATGGAATAGTTAATTGGATTTTGCCTGCCAACGTAGGTAAATTTATTTTTGTACCAAGAGCCGCTTCCCATGGTGCAAGAGGGACGACTATATTTAGGTTATGACCTTCAACATCAAATAATGGGTGGGGCACTAAACTAATTTGTAAGTACAAATCGCCATTTTGCCCGTTCGCTGACCCTAATCCGCCTTGCCCTTTTAGTCGAATTCGTTCGCCATTTACTGAACCTGCGGGAATTTTCACTTTAAGTGATTTTTTAATTTCAGAGACACGACCACTACTATCTCGCTGCGGTAACATAAACTCAACAGGCTTAACGGTATCAACTAAAGTCTCTTCAAGAAAAATCGGGAACTCTATTTCCACATCTTGTCCTTTTTGCGCGCGAGCGGCGTTACTTCTGCTCTGCCCGGAACGATTGAATCCACCGGCGCCGCCAAACATTGAATTAACAAAATCAGAAAACTCTTGATCGGTTTGAGGATCGCTTTGCTGATAATTACTTTGCGATGAGGCATTGTTACCACCATAATTACCTTGCTGTTGACGAGCACGATTTTGTTGATGACGACGTAACTCGTCGTATTTAGTGCGTTCTTCTTTGTTATGAATGACTTCGTAAGCTTCTGCTATTTCTTTAAACTTATCTTCTGCTTGAGGCTCTTTGCTTACATCTGGGTGATATTTTCTGGCTAATTTTTTATAAGCTACTTTAACCGCTTTATCGTCTGCATCAGGCGATATTCCGAGCACTGCATAATAATCAACAAATTTCATTTGCAATCCAAATCCCCATATTGAGTAAGCTTTAAGCATACTCCTTAACGTATAATCTTGTGTGGTTAAAATACGATAAATAGTAAGAAATAAATGAATAGTGAAAATAACTTTGAATAAAAAATTAATCGGACACTTTTTAGTAATATAAGTGCAGGCCTTAAGTTAACTTTATCTTTTATCTTCAAGGCTTTAAACTGCCTGTTCCTGTAGTTCACATTTGTGATGGATATGACTCGATTTATTCTGGCCTTACTGGCTTGCTGTGTGTGTTTTTCGGTATCTGCCGAACAATTTACCCGTTTTTCAACGGCTAAAAGACATTTAATTAAAACCCTCCCTGACAACGCCAAAAGTATTTACTGCGGTTGTGATATTAAAAAAGAAGGCAAAAAACTCATTCCTGATCCTTCTAACTGTGGTTACATTCCTCGAAATACACTTACCCGCTCAGGCAAAGTAAATGTGCGAGCACTACGCATTGAGTGGGAACATATTGTTCCGGCGTGGGAATTTGGTCATCAGCTACAATGTTGGCAAGATGGCGGACGTAAAAACTGCCGTAAAGTAAGTGCTAAATTTAGAAAAATGGAAGCTGATATAAATAACTTAGCGCCAGCTATTGGCGAAATTAATGCCGATCGCTCTAATTATCGTTTTGGCATGCTTAGCGAAAACGCCACACAGTATGGTCGCTGCGAAGTAAAAGTAAACTTTAAGCAACGTGTAGTTGAACCGCCTGTCTATGCACGTAAACGTATAGCCGACACTTACGCTTACATGCAGAAAACATACGGTTTAAAAATCTCTGATAAACAGCAAAAGTTATTTAATGCGTGGAAAAAGCAAGCATTTGCAGATACAAGTAGTGCGAGCAAGCTCTAAGCTTTAACACTCATTTACATAAATCAAAGTTATAAATGTTGAATAAACGAGCGAGTGTTGTAATATTTTAAACAACTTATTTACAGAAAGTCCTTAACTATGTTTAAAAATAATAAAACCTCGCTTGCCATTTTTGCAGCACTTTCGGGCTTTGCTTTAACGGGTTGTGGCGGCGGAGGCGGTATCGACTCTGCTCCTGTAGTTACCACGCCTATAGTTACAACACCTGTTAGTAGCAGCCCAACATGGACAGCGGCGGTATTTGAGCCCTCTAACGATTTAAAAAACTTTTGCGAAATCCCTCGTACGGGTAACGATCCCTTTAATAACAACAACCCCTACCCAGATCAAGCGGGTTCTGCCCTTTATGAAAAGCTTTGGCTTCGCTCTTGGAGCGACGAAACATACCTTTGGTATGATGAGATTGCCGATAACGACCCTGAAAGCTTTGCCACAGTAGCCGATTATTTTGCCCAATTAAAAACAGAGCAGCTTACCGACTCAGGTGCAAAAAAAGATAACTTTCATTTTTCAGAACCTACTGAAGATTACTTTCAAGAAGCGCAATCGGGCGTTACTTCTGGTTACGGTATAAATTGGGCGTTTATTGGCGATACAGCCGATCGTATTTTACGCGTTGCTTATCTTGAAGATGATTCGCCTGCAAGCCAAATAGGCTTTCAACGTGGTGATACCGTACTTTCAGTTGACGGTGTTAGCATTAATACCAATACAGAGTCGGGTGTAGATACGCTTAACGAAGGTTTATTTAGTCCTACTAACGGCGACTCACATACTATTGTTGTACGCAGTAACGATGGCGCCGAAAAAACATTTAATGTAACCGCTGGTAATATTGAACAAACACCTGTTCAAAATGTTAAAACGATTACAACCGCAAATGGTTCAAGCGTGGGTTACATGCAATTTAATAGCCATATAAGCATTGCCCAAGAAGGGCTTATTGATGCGGTAAATAAGTTTAAAACCGATGGTATTGATGAGCTTGTAATCGACTTTAGATATAACGGTGGTGGTTTATTAGCACTGTCGGCACAATTAGCTTATATGGTTGCCGGTAATGCCAACGTTAACAACCGCTTTTATTATCAAACTCAACAAAACGATAAACAACCCGTTGATTCGCCCTTCCCATTTATTGATGAAGAAATAGATTACTCTACTTTTTTTAGCACAGGTGAAAACCTACCTGATTTAAACCTATCAAAGGTTTATGTATTAAGCACATCAGGCACCTGTTCGGCATCAGAAGCTTTTATTAATGGTTTAAAAGGTATAGACGCAGAAGTTATTTTAATTGGCGACACAACCTGCGGTAAGCCCTATGGCTTTACCCCAACTCATAACTGCGCAACAACCTATTACACTATTCAGTTTAGTGGCGTAAATAGCAAAGGATTTGGCGAATACGCTGCGGGGTTTACACCAACCCCTACTCCACAATTTGATGCTGATGTTCAAGGTTGTGAAATTGAGGACGACTTTGATCATCAGTTAGGCGACAGTGACGAGGCCGTTTTAGCCACCGCATTATTTCATGTTGAAAATGGCAGTTGTCCAGTTAGAACGGCTGCTGCAAAAGCAGAACCAGCTAATTTTTCAAGCTCTCGTGAATCTCTCATTCCTTTAAATATGCCGGTACAATTTACCCAGCGTAATATGGACTTAACTTGGCCAACGCTGGGTGAGGAAAGGTAATGGCTAAATTATTACTCCCATTAGCCACCTTGCTCGCTTTAGGCGGATGCCAAAGTGTAGATAGTGAGCCTGCTAAACCCGCTATATTAACGAGCGTTAATCCCAGCGTTATTACAACACTACAACAGGCAATTCAACAAGCTAAGGGAGGCACATTAGTAACACTTGCCGATTCGGTATTTACTAAACGTAGCGAACTGCTAATTGATCATGCAATGAGTAAAGGGTCTGATGGCAGAGTAATTATGGGCGCGCATAATATAAAATCTGAGAAGTTTATTTTGCAACTACGTAATAACCAATGCGAGCTTTACTATCCTAAAAAAGAGCTTACTACAGTACTTGAAGGTGTTACCTGTAAAGAGTTATAAGGCACTTTATTAATGTTTATAAATTAATAAAAAAGGCGCGCAGCATATCGCTGCGCGCCTTTTTCTATTTTAAAGCGTTATTACAAGTCTTGATGCGGACCAAACACTTCATAATGAATCTGCTCGTTTTTAACACCTAACTCAAGTAACTGGTTTTTTATAAATGCCATAAAACCGGCAGGACCACATAAGTAAAAGTCACCATTACTCAATGGTAGCTGTGCTTGTACTGCGTTTAGGTTCATTAACCCAGTAAAGTCAGCGCCCTCTGTCGCTTGGTTAAACCACGTCATTGTTTGTAAGCGGTTATAAACTGCATTTAACTCATTTAAATATTTTGAAAACGAATGCTGCTGAGTATTTTCGCAGGCATGTAAATACATAATCTCTTGATTAGAGTTATCGCTTAATAACGTTTCAAGCATAGCCAGCATTGGCGTTTGCCCAACACCTGCTGAAATGAGTACCGCTGGACTTGTATTATTACGTAAAAAGAAGTCTCCTGCCGGCGGGTATAGCTCAACAATAGTGCCTTGCTCTAATGAGTGTAAATAATTAGACACCATGCCAGGCTTTGGCTGTAGCTCTTTTTTAACACTAATACGGTAGTTTTTAGCGTTACTTTTTTGTGAAATAGAATACTGGCGAATTTCTTCATATTCAGCGCCCTCTGGCTTAACTTTAATACCTAAATACTGCCCTGGTTTATGTGTAATAACAGCTTCGCCATCAACTGGCGTAAGTGTAAAACTCGTTACTAGTTCTGATTCAGCCTGTTTGTTGGTTATTTCAAATTGGCGAGTTCCCGCCCAACCACCGTGTTTATTTTTACTGTGCTCATACAAAGCAGCTTCTTCGGTTATACAAATATCAGCAAGTACGCCGTAAGCTTCGCGCCAAGCGTATTCAACATCGGGAGTAAATTGCTCAGGAATAAGCTCTTTTAAAGTACCAATTAAATGCGCACCTACAATAGGGTAATGCTCAGGTAAAATATTCAAGCTTGTATGCTTATGATTAATACGTGTTAGCGCTTCTTTTAATACGGCTAAATTATCAATATTTTGTGCATACGCAGCCAATGCATTAAAAAGTGCAAATTGCTGACGACCTGTATCTTGATTCGCCATATTAAAAATATTTTTAAGCTCAGGATTATGGCTAAATAAACGCTTATAAAAATGATCGGTAACAACCGTACCCGCCTCTGCTAATAACGGAACTGTGCTTTTTACAATCTCAATGGTTTTATCAGATAACATATGTGTTTCCTATGGATGAACTAACCACGACGCCCATCAACACGACGCCGCGTTAATATAGGTGTGCAGTGAATTAAAAATAATGAAAAAGCCACTAACCACAGCACAGCACTTATTTGCCAAGCAAGGTGAGGCCCAATAATAAAAGGGAGTAATGAACGAGTAATAGCGGCCACAAGCAAAAACGCAAAAGCAACAGCCATGTAATGAGGAATAGCGAGTGTACGCCCTGTATGACCATGTGATACACGCGTCATCATTGCTAAAATCATCATACCTATTGTGCCAATAGTGATTAAGTGCAGCGCATCTTTAAATTGTATTGCACTGCTATAAAAGCTAAATGCAACCATCATTAACCCTACGCCTAACGCTAAGTAGGAAAAATGTAAAGACCATAACAACGGCACTCTCAATACCTTGCTATCCCACCAAAAACCAGCCCTGACCAGGTGAAGCGCAGCAACAGTTGCAACAACTAACGCAGGATTAATCGTGTTCAAAAACAACTTGTTGATGAAAAATAAAGTGATAGCCAAAATAGATAAATACATCACCGCTTTATCTATTTTAGGAGTGCGAACTTGTGCGGTTAAACCTAGAGCTTTAGCGGTAAAAAATGGTAAAACGCGACCCGCAACAATGCCAACTAGTAAAGTAATGACCAGTACTGCGGTATCAACCACACCAAGTGCAAGCTGCATGTTGTGTTTTAAAACAAGTATTAAATACAATACATTGAGCCCACAAAGCACAGCTAAAATAGCTAAAAACGGATAGTTACTTTTGCTATTGGCTTTTAATAACATATTAGCCAGTACTGCTATGGCGCCTAGCCACCAAATAACTTGTAATGTAAGTGCAGCATATAAATTAAAATGAGCGATATCAGGCAATATCACAAAAAAGGCTAAGCGCGCTGCAAGCCATATAAACGTAAGCCACATAAGGGCTTTCCCACTTATGCTCGGTACGCCTGTCCATGTTTGTGCAGCGGTAAGTAAAAAGCCAACAGCTACAACTCCTGCAAAGCCAAACAGCATTTCGTGCGCGTGCCATAATGTCGCAGGTATCGATGAGTGCCAACTTGCATGGCCTGTTAAAATAAGTAGCCAATACCCCACCGACAAAAATGCCAATAAGCCACCGCCTAAAAAGAAAGGTCTAAAAGCGAGCATCCATAATGGCCATTGAGATACTTGATGAATAGCAACGCGTGCTGGCATTGGCTCAGTTAAGTTTATAGGGCGCATTATCGTACCTCCTGCCCTAAACCATGTTGTGCAACACAGCGCAGTACGTAACTTACTTTTAAAATAGCAGCAATAACAATAGTCCCAATATGAGCTGATACTTGCACCGCCATGGAAAAGTACTCAGCAAACGGGTAGCTAATTAAAATACTTGCCGTAATACACACTAAACTCACAGCTAATGCAGTATTGGCAGCAAATAATACTGTTTCGTATAGTGAACTAAACTGTGTTTGATTATTTAAATTATTCAGCATTAGTGTGTTCATGGCGATCTCTGTAACTAACTACGTTACTTAGCTATTACACATACTGTGCCAACAAATTTAATTAATTAAATTCAATAAGTTAAATTAAACCACTTTACAGTATGAGTCTTTATGACCTACTATAAATTAACTCATAAAAACTCGAATAGGTCATTTTGACATGAATCAGCAATTCAACCTTACACAAGTTGCTCTAGAGCTTGCTCAAAGTACACTACACGAGCATAGCTTTGATCAATTACTAGCAACGGTTGAGCGGGTGATTCCTAGTGATGCAAGTGCGTTATTAGTGCTTCAGGGCGAGCAATTAAAACCACTGGCAATTAAAGGGTTAATGTCCGACAGCCTTGGCAGACGATTTAAAATAGTAGAACACCCTCGCCTAGAAGCTATTTGCAAAAGCACACTCGCGCTACAATTTGCGCACGACTGCCCGCTACCCGATCCATACGACGGATTACTATTAGCTAAAACCGGCGACATACCGGTACATGCATGTTTAGGCTTACCTCTTTATGATAAAAACGCGCTACTTGGCGTACTTACGTTTGATAGCCTTAACGCTAATGCATTTAACAGCATAAGCGCTGATACACTCAATACCTTACAAACGCTGTGTAGTGCGCATTTTAAAACAGCTTTAGAGCTTGCCCATTACAAACAGCATGCACAGCACTCAAGTGCATTAGTGCAAGAACTAAATCGTGAAGCGTTAACACGGGACGGCGGTGAAATTATTGGTCAAAGTCCGCTAATGCAAACACTTAAAAACGAAATTAAACTCGTTGCAGCATCTAACTTTAGCGTGCTTATATTAGGTGAAACAGGGGTAGGAAAAGAACTTGTTGCACGTAATATTCACTTAAATTCAGCTCGAAAAGATCAACCGCTTATTCACTTAAATTGTGCATCACTTCCTGAAAACCTCGCCGAAAGTGAATTTTTTGGTCATGCAAAAGGGGCTTTTACAGGCGCACAAAATTCGCGCCAAGGTAAATTTCAATTAGCTGATGGCGGCACGTTATTTTTAGATGAAATAGGCGAACTACCCCTGGCCATGCAAAGTAAACTATTACGAGTGCTACAAAGTGGCGAAATACAAACGGTAGGAGAAGACACGCCAAAGTACGTAGATGTACGCGTCGTTGCCGCAACCAACAGAAATTTAAAAGAAGAAGTAGCTCAAGGTCGCTTTAGAGCCGATTTATACCATCGCCTCAGTGTCTACCCTATTACTGTGCCACCACTTAGTAAACGCGAGCACGACATAACACTCTTAGCTGGTTATTTTATTGAGCAAACAGCCCGTAAATTAGGGATAAAACAATTAAAACTAAGCCCTGAAGCGCAAGTACTGCTTAATCAGTACAACTGGCCAGGTAACGTTCGCGAGCTTGAACATGTCATTAGCCGCAGCGCCCTAAAAGCAAAACAAAGCCAATGGCAAAATCCAATAATAACCATTACAAGCGAGCACTGTGATTTAACCCCGAGTGCGCCGCAAAACTCTCTAGTATCAAGCCAAATTACAACCAACACCTTAATCAACCAACCTTTAAAGCAAGCTGTAGAATCGTTGCAATACAACGTAATTACTGAGCAATTAAAGAAGCATAACTACAACTGGTCAGCAGCAGCAAGAGTACTTGAATTAGATAGAGCTAACTTAGTACGCTTGGCTAAACGCCTAGGCATAGAAGTAAAAAAAACACTATAATCATTTAAAACACAGCTAAAATGCTGCTAAAACTATTGATTAGCAGCTAACTTACTAAAGTGTGTTTTTAACAACCCTGCAAAAGCTTGTACTTTAGCAGTGCGATGCACTAAGTGATGCGTGACTAACCACACATCGGTAGGCCAGCTTAACTCACTGTGTAATATAGGTACTAAATCAGAATATTGCGCCGCTACGTCATGCTGTAATCCGCCAATGCCAAGCCCTTTAATTATTGCACGAGTCGCTTCTGCGGTTTCAGATACTCGCAGCTTAATTTGCGATGCAGGAATATTTTCATCAGCCCATGCAAAATAAGGCACGCGGGCATTAAAACCCGCCACACCCGATACAAAATTATGTTGTTGTAAATCACTTAATAATCTAGGCATGCCGTATTTATTAATGTAACGTTTATTAGCGTATAAACCCGATGAAAGCTGCGCCAAATGCTGAGCAATATAATCGCCCTCATCAGGTCTTGGGCCTGCACGCACTGCAATATGTGCTTGTCCGTGATCGAGCCTTAATCTTTTTTGTTCTAAAATAACTTCTAACTGCACTTGTGGATGTAGCGCCTGAAATTGCTCACATACATCACCAAGTACATCCATAAAACCACTTACCGTCGTTAGTAATAAACTCCCTCTAAGGGTGCTATCGGCTGCTGCTATATCGTTATGTAACTGCTCTAAGGAGCTATGGATAGTTTGTGCTGTTGCAAATAACTTGGTGCCAATTTCAGTAACCTTGTAACCACGGGCATGGCGATGAAAAAGGCGTGCATTTAAGTTTTTTTCAAGATTATTAATTCGCCTAAGTACTGTGCTGTGGTGCACATTAAGCTCTTCTGCTGCCGCCGTTAACGTGCCTAATCGTGCTACTTCAAACGCTACTTTAACGTCTTGCCAATCTTCAAATTTTATCGCCATGCTGTTTACCTTATACTTATGTGCATTTACGCACATAAGTGTTGCGTTTATTGGGGTTTTCTACAAGTAAAATTTTGCTACATTAGCGTTGTAAGTTTAAACACTAAAAGGTCACTAGCATGTCAGCACCAAAAATTATCGCCCTAGCAGGAAGTCTTCGACAAGAAAGCTTTAATCAAAAAATTATTAATGAGGCAGCACGTTTTGCTCTACAAACAGGTGCTGAAGTAGAAGTAATAAAACTAAACGAATTAAACATCCCACTATTTAACGAAGATATTGAAGCGCAAGGTACACCAAGCGATGTACAGCTTTTAAAAGACAAGCTACGTGCAGCTGACGGTATTTTACTAGCAAGCCCAGAGTACAACGGCTCTATAACTGCAGCACTTAAAAATGCGATTGATTGGGCATCGCGCACAGAGCAAGGTGCTGTTCCTGCTTTTCGTAATAAAGTAGTGGCGCTGTTTTCAGCATCACCAGGTGGACTTGGTGGGTTACGCGGTTTAAATCATGTACGTGATATATTAAGTGGTATTGGATCGTTAGTGCTTGCCGATCAACTTGCAGTACCCGCTGTACACACATTGTTTGATGAAAATGGGCAAATTAATGAACCTGTTACTGCAGAGCGAGTATCGGCGCTTGCTCATCAGTTAGTAAGCGTTGCAAGTAAGTTAAGATAACTTGCACGCCTAAATAACTAATTACTTTGTCGCCGCGAGTTTTGCGGCGATAAAATCGGTATGCGTTACATATAAAAGCCCTGCTACTTTACGTATTACGTAGTCTTCTTGGGGATCTATTTCTCCATCGGCATACGCTAAGCGCCATAATAATTCTATTATTTCTATTCGCTGCGCCGCGCTGCAATGCTCATTAATCTGTTTTGAAAACTGAAAGTAATCTATCGAATCATCTAAGCTACTTTCCGCGTTATTAGTAAGCTCATTAACCTCAATATCTGTTAAATTAAAATACTTTTTTAAGGTTACAGTCAGGGTTCGTTGTTCATCATGTTCAAGCTTGGTATCTGCACGCATAACTTCAATTAATAATGCAGCAACAGCTGTTTTTAAATCGTGCTCTTGCATACTTGGCTGCTGTTCATCGAATACAGCAAAAAGTTGTTTTATTTGTTTGAACATCACACTTTCCCTTTTTGGGTGTTAGACTAATACGTAAAGAAATCGACCTTATTACTTTTATTAATGGGTATAAAGTTCGCAAATTAAAGGATATATTTTATGAAAGGAATAAACGCACCACGCTTATTTATAGGCGCTACACTGGTGGCCCTTTCAAGTGCAAATACTGCACTTGCTGAAAAAGCCGAAACAGAGAAGCTCTACGACTTTGACAACAAAGTGCATTACTACCAAACAAAAATTGGCGAAGACAACTATAAAATAGAAATCCAGTCAGACGATTACAAACACTTTACCAATCAAAGTGTATTTTTATTACGCCATGCTGACCGTCTATGCCGCGGCAATACCTTTATGTTGAAAATACTTGAAGGCGTGCAAGAGTACGAGCGCTTTCCAACAAAACCACGTGCTTACCAACCAGATTTAAGTGTTTTACTACAATGCGAAACTAAAGAAGATACAAACAAGGGTAAGTAACCTTAGTCTTTATAACCCCAAGGTGCTGATGGTGGAGTAATCGGTTTAGTTAAATCAAAATCCACCTTAAACTCACGTCCTTGGCGAATTAATCGATAAGTAAATACTTCTGAGTAAATATACATTTGCCATGTATTACCTACAGACTGTGCAATGCCTTGTTTTACGAATAACTCTTTAGAGTATTGGTCTGCTGGAAACGACTGCATTTGCGCAAACCCTGCATCAAGCGTATGGCCACCATACATAGTTGATGCGTCGTCTGTTCCATCTTTATGACGATGATCGTGCTTTAAACTCAAGCCACTACCCGTTTTCGTTATGATCCACGTACGTGATGCATCGTCTCCTACATGAAACGGTACTTGTAACTCAGCCTCGCTACATTTACGTACATGCATAACCAGCTTTTTATCTGTAAATGAGCTTGGCCCTTTCGCGTTATCTACCGCTACTTCACCTTCAAAAGCTTTACCGCAATGCGCTGCAATACTATTAAAAAAGGCATCATGAGTAGGAATAGACACTAACGGTGCAGGGCTTGCAAAAGCTGTCGATGAAGCAACTATTAAAGTTGCTGCAGTTAATAATTTCATATGTTTCTCGTTATAGTTATTTTAAAACACCTGTAATAGTACAGTTTTCTTAAGTACTTTATTAGAAGTATCTATATAAAATTTAGAACAAGACAACTAGGTAAAACTTCTAAATAGCGATTAACGACTAAATATCTCAGCCTTCATTAACAATCCTACTTTTATAAATATTAATTACACCTCAACTAGCCACTGGCCAATTACTTAATCACCATGGGTGATGACTGCTTAATAGGCCCGAACGTTCAGCTTTTAGCTGTGTCACATGCTACTAATCCAGCAAAAAAGCTTAATAAGGAAAACTTTGCAGCGCCTATCGCGTTAGGCAATAACATATGGGTTGGCGCAGGTGTAATTATTTTAGCGGGTGTAAGCATTGGTGAAAATAGTATTGTGGGTGCGGGTGCTGTGGTTACTAAAAATGTAATGCCTAATACTGTAGTAGCAGGTAACCCAGCTCGTGAAATAAGAACACTGTAGCTATTCTCGATGTGATTTTAGCGTCGGGAGTCGCTACGCTCGCATCAGCGAGCACTTTAACTCGTTAAATTAAGTGAATTATTCACTAAGAGACGCTCCGCTATAGAGGAATACCTGAATCACTTTTTCTACAAGCATAAAAAAGCTCGAATCGTTAGATCCGGGCTTTCTACAATGTGAAGCTTGTGTAATGTCATAGTGCCCACAGCGGTAGAAAGTCACGTAGCAAATGCTAATTTATTGGCCGACTGAGATATTAAGGGATTTTGCTGTGATTTTAACGTCGGGAGTCGCTACGCTCGGCCGACCTACGTGATGTGTGTTGATGTGAGTGTGTGTTAATTGCGCGCATTTTACTTTTCTTCAGACGTAAAAAAGCCCGAATCGTTAGATTCGGGCTCTCTACAATTTGAAGCCTGGTAATGTCCTACTTTCACATAACAAATGCTACACTATCATCGGCGCTGTTTCGTTTCACTACTGAGTTCGGCATGGAATCAGGTGGGTCCAAAACGCTATTGTCACCAAGCAAATTTGGGCGTTAATTCGTATCGCTACGCACTAACTGAATTTGGAAAATATCTGATAATATTTTTTAAGTCTTTCTAAGTAATATCTACTTTAGTTATATTAACTTCTGTCTAAACTGTCGCATAAAACGCGTTTGGCGTTGTATGGTTAAGCCTCACGGGTAATTAGTACAAGTTAGCTTAATGGCTCACACCACTTCCACATCTTGCCTATCAAC
>NZ_JADYXM010000016.1:0-90716 GCF_015864305.1 Pseudoalteromonas sp. NZS71_1
CATATTTCTGCGGAAGACCAATTAAAACTCCATCATCTTGGATTTTAACCCCAGTATCTTTATGAGCAAATAAAAAAGAACTATAAAATATCGATAATACTATCAAAGTTAACCGCATTCTGAAAACACCTAACGAGCCTGTAGATTAACTCGTTTTTAAATTTGTTTTTTATTGATAAACAAACCATAGCTGAGTTCCTATTTTGGTTCAATTGATTACTGTATTTTTACGCAGAATATAGAAGTGTTTGATATTGTTTTAATTGGCGTTTTGGAAGGGATTTCGGGTGTTTGAGTGGCTTTTATTTAGAGTAAGAGGGCTTACCCTTCTTAATGCATCGTGTTTTGCAGCTTTTCTATATTATGAACAAGGCAATACAGTTGCCATTGCGCATTTACTTTCGCTTGACCCCGTAAGGTCAATTTATTCATGCTTTTATTCACTGTAATGTTCCCGAACACTGGCTCAATACAACCAAGTCGTTTGCTATATTGTCGTCGACCTATGGGGCTGTCTATTTTTACTTTCATTTTGTCTACATAGCTCAGCTTTTTGCGTGATTTATTATTTATAAACTGTACTTGTCGCCCCGTTTTAATGGGTGGCTTTCGCATACATTGCCGTTGTAGTGGACATACTTTGCAATCTTTTAAGTAACCGCAGAATCGTGTGTATTGTTGGTTATGGCTGTTTACATTGACCCCGCTTCGCCACATGGCATTGCCTGCAGGGCAGCGGCATGTTTGCGTTGCCTCATCATAATGAAAATCGTCTGAGGTAAATAACCGAGGCTTGCCTTTGCTGCGTTTTAGTCGGCGCTTTTCTTGCTCAGTTTCGTATGTTTCGCTGGCTTTAAACAGCGGATTTCGTTTTCTAAATTGGTTATCCGCAATGTAGGTATCGAACCCACTTTGCGCCATAAACTCAAGATTTACTTCGCTGTTAAACCCACTGTCTGCGGTGAATTTGATGGTGTGTTTATCTGCCATTTTTTCTGTATTGAGTTTAGCGAGTTGCTGTTTTAATTGTGCAACGGCTGGCTGTAAAGTTTGTTGTTCGCCCACTGAGCCCCACGCTTGTGCTTGCAGGATGATTTGATGTTTATCATCGTTTATCGCGATGCCATTGTAGCCTTGAATTGTCCCTTTTGAGGTCGTCATCTTCGCACTATCTGGGTCAGTGATATTACTTTTAACAGGCTTGCCTTTACTGCCTGTTTTCTCTTCGTGAGTGGCTAAAAACTCGGTGATTTTATCTGCACTTTTATCTAGCTTTTCTTTTTGTTTTAAATCCTGAGTTATCAATTCTTCGCCCAGTCCATCTTGTGATTGGTGGCGTTCAATAATACGTTTGCTTGCGCGTTCTAGTTTTGCTTTTTTGCGACCTAACTCATCGAATGTGCCACTCCACTCTTTACTCGCATTGGACTTTAATTTACACCCATCAATGGCAAACATGTTGCGGCCTATCAAGCCTTCCTCATCACATATCATCAGCACTTGCGTAAAAAGCGGCTCAATCTGTCCATGCATTTTAGCCACAAAACCCGCTATAGATGTGTAATGTGGCTGGATATCACCCGACACACTCATAAATAAAATATTATGCTCGCAAGCCTTTGCAATCCGACGGCTACTGATAAAACCATGTGCATAGCCCAATAAAATAATCTTTAGCATTACCGAAGGCGGATACGCCGCCGCACCCGTTTTGTCGTTGTTATACCACGCGTCAAATCCCGATAAATCGAGTTTATTTTCGACGATATAACAAAGGGCATATTCAAATGTGCCAGGCAAAATTTGCTCAGCGAAATTGATAGGAATGAATTTATTTTGACAGGATAAGTCAGGCTTGTAGTTAGCCATAACAGTTTACCGTGGGTGAATAATATCTATTAGATCACAGCGAACAGATGGATTCAAGGTTAAAAAGCAACCAACCAAGAATAGTTGGATACGTTCCTAAAAAGAGTAATTCTACAGCCTATCGTGGTAGAGCGACCTATTACTAGGCCGACCCCACACAGATCCGGACGAGCGGAACTACCGCATCCGGCTCTTCAGTTAACTATTCACTCGTGTAAAACATGACCCTAATACCAATCGACAAGAATATTTCGCTTGCTGACTTTGATACTCTCAATATTAAAATACTCTAACATCTTCTTGAAATTACTCCAGTTATAACTTCGTCGACCACTTCGCCTGTTCAACCATTTATATAAGGTATGCAAAGCATAATCATATAAACACGCTAAACTTCGGCTATTGTCGGGAAGCCCGAAATAGTTTCTAAACCCTATCAGTTTTCGTTTTAATTGTGGCAGCCAATCTCTCAACTTAAATGAGTGTTTCGCTTTGATCCATTGGTAATATTCACCCAGCGTTGCCTTCTGCTTCTTCGCGCCAGTGCGCCGCCGCAGTCTTGGTTTACCCGATGAATCTGTGCCCCAGAAAAACTCAAACCCTAGAAAGACAAAATGACGTTTTCGACCAACGTGAAATCGGCTGAAGCGCATTAACGATGTTTTGTCTTGTGCAACGTCTAAGTTGAACTTCTTTAATCGCTTCGGTAATACCTTATAAAAGCGCTCTGCGTCATTCGCATATTGAAACGCGCAAACAAAATCATCTGCATAACGTATCATCATCGCTCTGCCGCGCATCTTCGGCTTTACTTTCTTTTCAAACCACAGGTCTAGCGCATAATGTAGATAAATATTAGCAAGCACAGGGCTGATAATACCGCCTTGTGGGCTGCCACTCGATGGTTTGGTAAAGACACCATCAGGGGATTTTATCCGTGCTTTTAACCACTGATTTATTAAGTTAAGTATTGCCTTATCATCGATGCGTTGTTTGAGCATGTCCATCAACCATTCATGATCAAGGTTATCGAAAAAGCCTTTAATATCAGCCTCAACTATATAACCATAACCTTGAAACTGAAGATTAAGTGTCAAACTATGCACCGCTTGATGCGCACTTTTATTCGGTCGATAACCATAACTATTGCGCATAAAGTCTTGCTCCCAAATACTTTGCAGGATCTGGCTAACACTTTGTTGCACAAGCTTGTCATCAACCGTTGGCAGACCCAAGGGCCGTTGTTTACCATTCGATTTAGGGATGAAAATGCGTTTAATATCATTAACTCGGTAGCGTTTCTGCTTAAGTTGCTGACCTAAACGGTCGATATTTTCGATTAGCTTTGCCTTGTACATAGGCATAGTAATGCCATCAATACCGGGTTTAGCTAATTTATTGAGTTGACCCCAACTTTGATACAGGCTATCAGTATTTAGCAGTCCATATAAATTCTGAAACCTGTGTTTGGGGTGGGTATGTGCTTTAAATGCGATGGTATTAAGTGTTGTTGTCATAGTGGTTCCAGCCCTACTTTGTCCGGACTATGTGCCGGCTTAATACCGAAAATAACTGTCAGCTCCTTCGCCATGTACAAGGCTTTCCCCTGCGCAGACTACTATGGGCTGATCTGACTTCCAAAGGGTCATCGTTGGCTTTGCTTTTCGTTAAGCTTCTCTACCACTATCCGTGTGGAACGCCTTTGGATCTCTCAAGTTCTCAATACATCTATTTATACATGCCACGGCTTGAAAACTCCGCTGACTCTCTACAGCCTAACCAATACGGCTGTTTTGCATGGACTTCGGTAGCGTTGCAAACCTCGTCAGTCAGATCTAATATTTATCGGAGCGATACCAGCACTTCAGGGCCACGATAGCCCCTATGGCCTACATAATTCTCTGTGTACGCTTCACCAATATTGTTCGTGTGATGCAGTTCTCACTGCTGAAAAGCATTTGCTAATCCCACACTCCGCCAAAGGCGCAACACTCGATACAGGTGGTTGGTTAAACCTTACCTGACAGGGACTTACACCCTGCAAGATGCATCAAGCTTCGCTTGACGCACCAACGCCCAAATAACAGGCTAAAAATAGTGGGCTAAAATGGAGCGAAGCGAACAGCCCGCTGTTTTTAGTCCTTGTTGATTTTCTTGTTATGTGACGTTACATGCCGGTATATACGCCAAAATAAAATTATCCCCGTAAAAGCTATAAAAAACAAATACATCTTTGGAGATTCATCAAATGTAATTTCGCTATTTTTAGCTGAGATTTTACCAGTAAATGATATATAAAAAGTCCAAAGAGTTAAGGCTATTGTAATTACTTTTTCTTGAGGCTTATTAAAATCAATTTTACGCCACCAAGACTCTTCAGAAGCTTCATTTTTATCAGTGCCATTTTTTGCATTTTCTTTAGCTTCATCAGAAAACTTTTGTAAATGCTTTTTTACTTCGTTATATCGTTCAGGCCATGCTTCTTTATCTATGTTTTCATAAACATCGAGCAATTCTGCTTCAGTGTACGATTGATAGTCTGGATTCATATTTAGTCACATAACACTTTAGTATTTATGCGACACGCAGTTTGTGTTGCATAATCGCTTGTTGGACTGAGGCGCTACCTGCTCGGTGTGTCAGAGTTGGTGTTGTTTATGCTATGGGAATTTGCTTTTTAGAGGCTCTAGCTAAATCAGCTAATTTAATAAGCTTACCTATTATAATTTAAGCTTTCCCTGCATTGCTCAGCGTTTATTATCTATTCATTAAACCGAATGTTTAACCGTTAAGCAAGGATATTTTTCGCTCGCACAGTCGCTATTAGCCTGAGCAATTAAGCAGGTTAACTTATTGATTTGATGCAGCAAGCAAGGCTGCTAACTCGTTCGCGCTATTTTATTTGTCGCCTCATCTAAATTCATCACACCAATAAATCGTAAGGTACCCGTCTTGCATGACTGGCAAGACCAATGGGGTATTAATCGTTCTTGCTCTACCTTCGGCTTCACCGCTTTGCATGGGGTTGCTGATACTTGAGCCTTTATTAACCCTAACTTTCGCTTGCGACACGCATTAGCTAAAAAGCCATAGTGACGAATGCGCATAAACCCTTTGGGCAATACATGTTGTAAGTAGCGCCGTAAAAATTCATCACAACTCAGAGTCATGACTTTATCGCGGTTGTTATCTGCATAATCGCGGTATTTAAAGCTCACTGTTTCTTCAGTCGCTGACACTAATCGCGATTCTGACATCACGCCTTTTCGGGTATAACGAGCAAGGTAACTAACTAGCTTTTCACTGTACGTTAAACAGGCTTTGCTATACACGCACCATTTGGTTGGTGTGCTTACCTTCGCGAATGAACTATCGCATTCATTGAGCGCCGCGAGCATTTTCCCTCTAAACACTGTTGATAATGCTTTAACGGGGTATAAATAGCCTTTTTCTATTTCATGCCAGTGCGCTTTATCAAGCGCGCCTGCGGGTATCAAGCAATGCAGGTGAATATGCTGACTTAAGTTCTGCCCCCACGTATGCAGTACGCTTGTCATGCCTAACTGGCCATGCCTCTTTCGTTTCGCAAATTTACACAGCGTTTGCCATGCGGCTTTAAATAAACAGTGATACAACGCGTTTGGGTTGTAGTGCGCAATGATATTTAACTCATGCGGGAGCGTAAAAACAAGGTGGAAATAGCGACACGATAATAAATCCTCTTGTTGTCTTTGCACCCATTTAGCCGTTGCCATACCTTGGCAACGTGGGCAATGTCGATCTCGACAGCTACATCCAATTTGTTGTACTTCACTACAGTTATCACATTGCCATGCTTGATAACCGAGCTGTCCCGTTCTGCATGATTGAAGGTGTTGGCAGACTCGTAACTGCTGATAACTCATGATGTGGTGCTGCCGATAATTCCCAAGGCCAGAATTTAAAATATCAGCGAGATGCAAGCCGCTCATTGGTTTCCCCAACTTGCGAGTAAATCAATACCACCATGCCCTAATTTAGGTAACCAGTGTAAGTAACTTTGCGTGGTTCTAATGTCACTGTGACCAAGCTGATGTTGAAGTTGATGAAGCGGCATCCCTAACTCAAGTTGATGTGTTGCATAAGCATGGCGTAATACATGTGGATTACAGTGCTTTAAACCACACATTTGTGCATGTTTTTTCAATGCCTTTCTGAAGCTTGAGGGTGACATGGGTTTATCCATTAACCATCGTGAATAAAACATCCAGCCCGTTGGGTGATACATTTTCCAATAGCAACGTAATTGATTTAGCACGCTATCTGATACAACAACATAGCGTGACTTATCTCCTTTACCATGTTCAATTAAAATGGTTTTACGCTGTCCATCGATGTCTTGCACTTTGATGCGCAGCAGTTCGCCAATACGCAAACCACATCCATAACACACCACTATCAATGTTTTTAAGCGCATATCCGTGCAACTTTCTATAAGTCGTCGAATATCATCACGCGATAAATAAGTAGGTGCCCGAGGTTTTGCTTTAGGCAAGGCTATGTCTAAGTTCAGTGGGCGATGTAAAATATTCTTAAACAGAAACCAAATGCTGTTTATTTGTATTTTTTGACTCGCTCTGGAGAGCTTGCGAATAGCGGGATCTTTAAAAAAGATATTCAGCTCATCATCAGTAATTAAATCGAGTGGTTTATTAAAATAATGGCTGAGTTTAAGTAAATGCTCGCAGTAACTTTTACAGGTACTTTGTGAATAACCAAGATAGGCTATTTCAGTTTTGACTTGTTCAATGAGTGTATTCATTACTTACCTCCAAATATGGGATAACCCCAAGGTAAGTGTGGCTCAAATGGTCAGAATAGGATCTCCGCGTAGCGGCTTAGTTCAACAGCTTTATCAGAGGACACTTTCCTCTTTTTATGAGCAATGCATGTCCCCTTAATTGTTTTTCATATTAGTAACAAATCCTGTAACACATTGCCAGCTTTAAACTTTAAGTCAGGCTATTCTTTTATTAAAATACAGAAAAGAGGAAAAGATCCTCATTTCTTGACTTAGGAGGAAAAACGCCAATACTGTATATAAATACAGTTAACTGAGATTTAAAATGAAAACTAAATCCCCTTTTCTTAATAGTATTATCAACTATATGTATAGCCATCACTATGCTAAAAAATCTATTGAAACTTATGTATTTTGGATTACTGCCTATATCCATTTTCATAATAAGCGGCACCCTACCAGTATGGGCAACAATGAAGTAGAAATATTTTTAAATCACTTAACAGTTACTAAAAAAGTGGCAGTGAGAACACAAGCAACCGCTTTAAACGCACTTGCTTTTTTATATAAACATATTATGAAGAATGAGCTTTCATTAGATTTAAACTTCGTTAAAAGTAACCGTCAGCAGAAACTTCCTGTCGTACTTACACAAACTGAGGTATCGCTATTTTTTAGAAATATAAATAAACGACATTATTTGATAGCAAGCCTGCTATATGGAAGTGGTTTACGGCTGATGGAAGCAGTAAAAATAAGAGTTCAAGATATTGACTTCGACTATAAAAACATACGTATTTGGAACGGAAAGGGTAATAAAAATCGTATTGTGACACTTGCTGAAGAATTAATACCAATGCTAAGAAATCAAATAATTCAAGTTGATGAATATTTACAGTTAGATTTAAAAAATGATGCGTACGCCGGTGTATGGATGCCTTATCGACTTAGTAAAAAATACCCAAGCGCTAATAAGTCATTACAATGGCAGTTTCTGTTCCCATCACATAAATTAAGTACAGACCCTGAAACAGGAGAAATAAGACGCCATCACTTAGATCATTCAGGGGTAAGAAAGGCAGTTAAACTGTCTTCAACAAAAGCTGGAATTAATAAACACGTTACACCACATACTTTGCGCCACTCTTTCGCTACGCACTTACTGCAAAGCGGCGCTGATATACGCACAGTACAAACACAACTAGGTCACAGTGACGTGCGTACCACACAAATATATACCCATGTACTACAACAAGGTGCTAATGGTGTTATTAGTCCTTTTTCAAGATTATAAATAGCTCAGTAACAAGGCAAAAATTGGGTTATATAGTTTATCTATATGAGAAGTTTTTAACGCAGTTAATGAGTTATTCAGAACGCTAGAATGTTTAACGTTTTAATTCAGCGGGTATACTACTCATGTTTTACAACAAAATGCCAACGCCGTTATCAACCCTTTTTCAAGCTTATAAACGCCCCGATTTAAAACAAAAAAGCACAACCCAAAGAGTTATGCTTTTAAATCAACCTTAATCTAGCTCGGTTTACAAACGAATGCCGCCGTCTATTTCAACCACGCGACCGGTAAAAAAGTCGTTTTCGATAATGTATTGTGCAGTATGGGCAATTTCGTCGCTTTCGCCTAAGCGCCCTACCGGCGTTACTGCAAGCATACGCTGTTTGGCTTCGGGCTTCATGGCGTCGGTCATGGCGGTGCTTATTACACCTGGTGCAATAGCGCCTACACGTATACCAAAACGACCTAGTTCTTTAGCCCATGTGGTGGTAAGTGCCACTACGCCTGCTTTTGATGCCGCGTAATTTGTTTGGCCTATGTTACCTGCTCGCGCTACGCTCGACATATTAACTATAACGCCGCCTTTGCCTGATTCAATCATGTGGCTTGCAGCTTCCCGCCCTGCTAAAAACACACCTGTCAGGTTTACATCAATCACTGATTGAAATTGCTCAAGAGACATTTTTTTAACGACTTTGCCGTCTTTAGCTTTTATAAACATGCCGTCGCGTAAAATACCGGCGTTGTTTATAAGCACACCAATGTGGCCAAAATCGCTGTTAATGGTATTAAATACGTTTTCTACTTCGCTCTCAGCGGTTACGTTTGCGGCATAACCTTTAATAGTACTAGTTACACCTTCAAGCTGCATTAGTTGCATAAGTTGCTCACATGCGTTGTTTAATAAGTCTTGTGCCATATCTATTAACGCAATGTTAGCACCCATAAGTGCAAACTTTTGCGCCATTGCAAAGCCTAAACCTTGTGCGCCACCGGTTATTACTACCGTGTTATTTTTAATTTCCACGCGTTGCTCCTACTTTGAAAACAGTTTAAAAATGGCACTAAAGTCATCACTACCCGCACCTTGGTGTTGTAGCATAGTGTATAAATTTTTAGCCATTGACCCCATAGGGGTTGATGAATTACTTTGCTGCGCGGCTTCCATGGCAAGGCCTAAATCTTTAGCCATTAAATCAACCATAAAGCCTGGTTTGTAATCGTTACTTGCAGGGGCTGTATCCATTACACCTGGGCAAGGGTTGTAAAGTTCAAGCGTCCAGTTACGGCCCGAACTTGCGGTCATAATGTCGCTAAGTACTTTAGGATCGAGGCCGTTATTTATACCCATTTGCAGTGCTTCGCTGGTGCCTGCCATTAAAATACTGAGTAGCATGTTATTACATATTTTTGCTACTTGCCCTGCGCCAATATCGCCTGCATGAAATATGTTTTTACCCATATCACTAAGCACTGTATTTGCTTTATCAAACGCGGCTTTTTCGCCGCCAACAATAAAAGTAAGTGTGCCTGCTGTTGCACCTGCAACGCCGCCCGATACCGGTGCATCTACAAAGCTAATGCCCTGCTCGCCAAGTGTACTGCCTACAATAAGTGCTGATTCTGCATCTATTGTTGAGCAATCAATTACTAATGTATTGTTGCTCAGCACGTTAATTAAACCGCTGTCGTCATTATTACCTAAGTAAAGCGACTTAACATGCTTGCCCGCAGGTAACATACTAATAAGTACGTCAGCATTGGTTGCGCACTGCTTTGCATCAACTGCTGCTTTTGCGCCTTTGCTTGCAAGTTCATTTACGACCGACTGGTTTAAATCGAACACACTCACAGTATGTCCAGCTTTAATTAAGTTAGCCGCCATTGGGCCGCCCATATTGCCTAAGCCAATAAAACCGATATTGAGTTTAGTCATCGTCTTTCCTTTATTTGTGTATTGGCGTGTCTAAGCCATTGAGAGGGTGGTTTTCGCCAAAGCGGTTAACAAAAAAGCTCTCTATTATTGTTTGTGGGACATCACTAAGTGTTTTGTATTGCCAATTTGGCGCGCCGTCTTTATCTATTAATAGCGCTCTTACGCCTTCTTGAAACTCGCCTACTTCGCCAGCGCGAACCGACATACCCAGCTCCATTTTAAAACACGTTAATAAGCTTTTGCCTTTACTTGTTTTTAATTGCTCACTAACGAGTGCGCAACTTAGTGGGCATCCGTGTTTAAGTGACTTTTGGGCGCGTTGTAGCCATTTATCGTCAGTAGCTAGCCCTAAAATATAATCAACTTGCTCCTGCAAGGTTGTAAATTCACCCAGCTTTTGAATCGTTTTTAAATTAGCTTTTATATTGCCTTTTGGCATACGCGCAGATTGGTTGTCTAAATCGGTTAACAACTTAGTTAAGCGCTCATGATTTAAGCTTGCGGTTTTACCCCACTTTGCAGTTAAAATTTGCTCAAGCATGGCATCATATTTAGTGCTGTCGATGAAGTGATCGGCAAGCGATACAAAACGCGCGTCGTCGCAGTTAATTGATGCCGACGTTAGCCCTAAAAATAGCCCCACACTTTGTGGCATTTTATGTAAAAAGTAACTGCCGCCTACATCAGGGTATAAACCTATGGTTTGCTCTGGCATGGCAATGCGTGATGTTTCGGTTACAACGCGGTGGCTAGCACCGGCCATTAGCCCTAAACCGCCGCCCATTACTATGCCGTTACCCCAAACAAGGATTGGTTTATCAAAGGTATGGATAAGGTAATCAAGTTTATACTCTAGCGTAAAAAACTCTTCAACTAGGCTTGTTGGTTTACCTTGCGCCATTGCATGATGAAGGCTGACAACATCGCCACCAGCACAAAATGCTTTATCGCCAGCGCCTTTTAACAACACCATTGCAATAGCATCATCGTCTTGCCAAGCTTGCAATTGCGGCTCAAGTAATTTGATCATCTCAAAATTAAGTGCATTTAACGCTTTTGGCGCATTGAGTGTAATAAGCCCTATTAAACTGCCATTTTCTGCGGTTGCGGTTTCAAATATCACGGGCTCATCAGCGTTATTTAATACTGTTAAAGCACTCATTAGCCATTTACCCAATTAGCGCGGCGTTTTTCTAAAAAGGCATTTACGCCTTCTTGTTGATCTTCGGTATCAAATAAACCAACAAATAATTCACGTTCAAGAGGCAATACACTTGCCATTGGTTGATGACGCCCTTTTTGAATCAATATTTTACACGCTGCTACTGAGCTTGGACTTTGATCGACCACTTGGTTAGCTAGTTTTAATGCAGCTGCAAAGCTTTCGCCTTGTGGAACTACTTCTTCTACTAAGCCAATTTGCAGGGCTTTATCGGCTTTTAAGCGCTCGCCGCATAAAATCATGCGCTTTGCCCAGCCTTCGCCTACAAGCCATGCTAAATTTTGTGTACCACCCGCACACGGTAATAACCCTACTTTAGCTTCAGGCAATGCCATTTGTGCTTGTTCTTCAGCAATACGTATATCGCACGCTAGGGCAACTTCTAGCCCGCCGCCCATTGCATAGCCGTTTATGGCCGCAACCGACACGCCTCTAAAATTAGTAAGCGCTTCAAATGCTTCACCAAATACACGCGACATATCAGCGGCTACGCCTTTATCGCCACCAGCAAATACGTTTAGGTCGGCACCCGCGCTAAAAAACTTCTCGCCTTCACCAGTCAGTACTAATGCATAAATATTATTATTATTATTAAGCGCGTTAACGGTATTTTTTAAATCAACTAGGGTGTCTTTTGTCCAGGTATTTGCTGGCGGGTTAGACATTGTTAAAATAGCAACATGACCTTCGGTTGTTAGTTCAATACTCGGATTAGATTTAGATTCTGACATACATTGCTCCTTATAAAACGTCGTTTGCTGACTCAGCTAAAATTCGGCGCGCAATAATTACACGCATAATTTCGTTAGTGCCTTCTAAAATTTGATGAACACGTACATCACGTACATGGCGCTCAAGCGGGTATTCTTTTATGTAACCGTAACCACCATGAATTTGCAGTGCGTCGTTACACACGGTAAAGCCAACATCGGTAGCAAAGCGTTTAGCCATGGCGCAGTAAGTGGTTTTTTCAACGTCGTTATTATCAAGTTTAAATGCAGCAAGCCTAACCATTTGGCGCGCAGCTACAAGCTCGGTGTTCATATCGGCAATTTTAAATTGCAACGCTTGAAACGCAGCCAATGGTTTACCAAATTGCGTGCGTTCTTTTAAATATTCACGGGCGGTATTAAGCGCCGCTTGCGCTGTACCAATTGAACATGTGGCAATGTTAATTCGACCGCCATCAAGGCCTTGCATCGCAAATTTAAAGCCTTCGCCCTCAGCCCCTAATAAGTTATGCGCAGGAATGCGTACATCTTCAAAGCTAATTAGGCGTGTAGGTTGTGCGTTCCAACCCATTTTTTCCTCTGCTTTGCCGTATTCAACGCCTTTTGCGTCGGCCGGGACTACAAATGCCGAAATACCCGCTGCGCCTTCGCCGCCTGTACGTGCCATTACCACTAATACTTCGGTTTCGCCAGCGCCCGATATAAACATTTTTGAGCCGTTAATAACGTACTCATCGCCCTCAAGCACAGCTTTTGTTTTAAGTGATGCGGCATCTGAACCCGAACCTGGCTCTGTTAAACAATAAGAGGCAAGTAGCTCGCCCATTACTAATTGCTCTACGTATTGGTCTTTAACTGCATCGGTACCAAAACTTGCTACCATCCACGTGGCCATATTATGAATGGTCAACATGGCCGTGGTTGCTGTACAGCCCATAGCAAGCTGTTCAAAAATAATGCTCGAATCTAAACGAGATAAACCAAGGCCGCCGGCTTCCTCTGGCGTGTATAAACCGCAAAAACCAAGCTCGCCTGCTGCTTTAATCGTGTCTTTAGGAAAAATATGTTCGCGGTCCCACTTTGCTGCATAAGGTGCGAGTTCTGACTCGGCAAATTGTCGTGCTGTTTGCGCAAAGGCTTGTTGATCTTCTGATAAATTAAAGTCCATGGTAGAGACCTCTTTAGTTGTGTGTTTGTTGTTGTGTGTTTGTTGCGTGTCGCTTTCCCATTAAAGGGATAGTTAGTGACGAGCAGCGAAGACTTATGTGTGTTGTGTGTGAAGTAGCCTTCGCGCCCATCTTTATTATTAGTTATTTAGTTATTCGTTTTAATAAAAATTATTTTAAGTTAATGCTCATGTTTGGACCCGAAGCAATATCATCTTCAAACCAACGTGAGGTAATCGTTTTAGTTTCTGTGTAAAAACGAATACCTTGCTTACCGTACGTGTGCGTATCGCCGTAAAACGAGCCTTTCCAACCAGTGAACGAAAAGAACGGAAGTGGCACCGGAATTGGTACATTAATACCTACTTGCCCTACTTCAATTTCGTGTTGGAATTTACGAGCTACTGCGCCGCTTGAGGTAAATAACGAGGTACCGTTACCGTAAGGGCTGTCGTTAATAAGTGCGATTGCTTCATCAAGCGTGTCTACAAACATACACGCTAGTACTGGGCCAAATATTTCTTCTTTGTATAAATCCATCTCTTTGGTTACGTCAGTAAATAACGTTGGGCCAACCCAGTTACCTTGCTCAAAGCCTTCAACCGTAAAGTTAGAACCATCAATTAAACAGGTAGCGCCTTGCTCTTTACCACCAGCAATAAGCGATAAAATACGCGATTTTGCTGCTTTTGATGTTTGTGGTCCGTATGCCGCGTTTGCATCATCCCACACGCCTGGGCGTACATTTTCAAAGCCTGCTTTAATTTCATCTACCCACTGACTTGCTTGACCTACAAATACAGCAACCGAAATACCCATACAACGCTGACCAGCAGCACCTACCGATGCGCCTACTAGGTTGTTTACGACATGCGATTTACTTGCATCTGGCATAATAACCATGTGGTTTTTAGCGCCAACACACGCTTGCACGCGTTTAAGATTTTGTGTGCCTTTAGAATAAATATAAGCACCTACACCACACGAGCCAACAAACGAAATAGCGCGCACTGCTTTATCTTCTAGTAAGCGGTCTACTTGTGGTTTTGTACCGTGAACAACTTGTAATACGCCTTTTGGTGCACCGGCTTCAATAAATAGCTCAGCTAAGCGCATTGGTGTAAGTGGATCTTGCTCAGATGGTTTTAAAATAAAGGTGTTACCACACACAATAGCCAGCGGGAACATCCAAAGTGGGATCATTGCAGGGAAGTTAAACGGGGTAACGCCCGCACATACGCCAAGTGGCTGCATGTAAGAATACGTATCGATTTTACGCGCTACGTTTTCCATTGTTTCACCCATCATTAATGATGGCGCGTTAGCGGCTTGTTCTACTACTTCAATACCACGCCAAACATCGCCTTTTGCATCTTCAAATGTTTTACCCAATTCGTGGCAAATAATGGTAGCAAGCTCATCGTGATGTTCTTTTAATAGCGCCGCGTACTTCATCATAATGCGAGCACGTTCAGTAATGGGTACGTCTTTCCATGTTTTAAACGTTTCAGAGGCTGAGGCAATTGCTGCGTCCATTTCTGATTCTGTGGTACATGGCACTTGTGCAAGTACTTCTTGAGTTGCTGGGTTTATAACATCGATAAGCTCTTTAGACGCTGATTGAATAAATTCGCCATTAATAAGTAGTGGTACTTGGTGCATGATTAAATCCTAGTGTGTGAGTTGTGTGTTCTCTTTTAAAATTGGTAGCGCCGCTTTGTTAGTATTATGAGTGCAGCACCTTTATAGTTATTCGTTAAAGTATTCGTCTAGCTATTCATGTAACCTTAATTAGTAAGCTTCTACGGCCATAGCAACCGCTTCACCGCCGCCAATACATAAAGATGCAATGCCTTTTTTGAGGCCTCGGTTTTTAAGGGCATGAATAAGCGTTACTAAAATACGCGCGCCGCTTGCACCAATTGGATGACCCAATGCACATGCACCGCCGTTAACGTTTACTTTGCTTTCATCAAGTTTTAACTCATTAATAGCCAGCATGGTTACCATGGCAAATGCTTCGTTAATTTCCCAAAGGTCAACGTCGTTTACAGCCCAGCCTGCTTTTTCAAGCACGCTGTTCATAGCGCCTACTGGTGCTACAGTAAATTCACTTGGTTTTTGAGAGTGAGTACTGTGCGCCACAATTTTACAAAGCGGTGTTAAGCCCTGCTCTTTTGCTTTTGATTCGCTCATTAATATAAGCGCTGCGCCACCGTCTGAAATTGACGATGAATTAGCCGCTGTAATAGTGCCGTCTTTTTTAAAGGCTGCACGTAGGCTTGGAATTTTTTCTGGGCGGGCGTTACCTGGTTGCTCGTCAATCGAAACTGTTACATCGCCTTTGCGTGTTTGCATCGTGTGCGGTGCAACTTCGTTATCAAAGCTACCATTTTGTATCGCGGCTTTAGCTTTACTTAATGAGCCTAATGCAAACGCATCCATTTGCTCACGACCAATGCCGTACTCGTCGGCGGTGTCTTGTGCAAAACAACCCATTGCTTTGTTATCGTAAGCATCTTCAAGGCCATCGCTCATCATGTGATCTTTTATTTCGCCATGCCCCATGCGCATTCCGCCACGCGCTTTTGGAATAAAGTACGGTGCGTTTGTCATGCTTTCCATGCCACCGGCAATAGCAGATTGAATAGAGCCCGCTTTAATTAAATCGTTTGCCAGCATGGCGGCTTTTAAACCAGAGCCACATACTTTGTTAATTGTTGTAGCACCGGTGCTAAGTGCCAGACCTGCTTTTAACATTGCTTGGCGTGCGGGCGCTTGCCCAAGCCCTGCTGGTAATACACAGCCCATAATTACTTCATCTATAGCGTTATTAGCTAAACCAGTTTGTGCAAGTGCACTGGCAATGGCAGTTGCGCCAAGTTCGGTAGACTGCGCATCACTTAACGCTCCCATAAATCCACCCATTGGGGTGCGTTTTGCTGCTACAATTACCACTGATTCTAAAGTCATAACTAACTCCGTTGTAATTTAATGCAAATAATTGTTAGTATATTTGCTCTATTAATTTAGTATTCATTTATTATTTAATACCTACACACAATACTAACGTTTACGCCAACGTCAACTAAAAACAGCTTAATTTTTAGTTTTATAAGTGTAAGCATTATTTCCCAGCTGTTAGGCCACACTGAGGAAATAAAATTAACCTACTGAAAATTAATAAAATAAGTCAACTCTTCGCGCCAACACTCCTTTATAAATAGTTTCAAAACACACCAAGCTTTACCTTTACGTAAACTTCACTTATATTGGAGTTATTCGAATGAGGTAAATACAATTATGAAACCAGATAATCAAACAAACTTTGCAAGCTCTGCCAATGTGCCAGCAAGTAATGAACAAACATTTAGCATTAGCGAACTCGCTAAAGAATTTGACATTACTACCCGCTCTATTCGCTTTTACGAAGACCAGGGCCTTATAACGCCTGATCGTAATGGTCAAACCCGTATTTATTCAAAACGCGACAAAGTGCGCTTAAAACTAATATTACGTGGTAAACGTCTGGGCTTTACGCTTGCCGAAACCGGCCGTTTGTTTGAACTGTACGACGCAGATAAGTCGAGCGCTAAGCAGCTGGTTACCATGCTTGATTTAATAGCTGATAAAAAGTCTGACCTATCTCAACAAATGGACGACATTAAAGTTGTTCTTATGGAATTAGTGACGGCCGAGCGCCGCTGCAGAGACACGCTTAACAAAATAGACGAGTAGCCTATTTTAAGAATAACAACACACTGACACACACACGTCACACAGGAATGAATCATGAGCACTATTTCACTATATAAAGAAATGAACTTTGGCCTAGGCGAAACCGCCGATATGATCCGCGACCACGTAAATAGTTTTGCGAGTCAGGAAATTGCCCCACTTGCTGAAAAAACTGACTTAGATAACGCCTTTCCAAATCAACTTTGGACTCAAATGGGCGAAATGGGCGTACTGGGTATGACCGTATCTGAGGAGTTAGGCGGCGCAGGATTAGGTTACTTAGAACATGTTATTGCTATGGAAGAAATTAGCCGTGCCAGTGCCTCTATTGGCCTAAGCTATGGCGCGCATTCAAACCTGTGTGTTAATCAAATTAACCGTAATGGCACACAAGCTCAAAAAGAAAAATACTTACCTAAGCTTATTAGTGGCGAGCATATTGGTGCCCTTGCAATGAGCGAGCCTAATGCAGGCTCTGACGTGGTATCAATGAAACTTAAAGCTGAGAAAAAAGGCGATAAGTATATTTTAAACGGCAATAAAATGTGGATCACCAATGGTCCCGACGCACACACACTCGTTATTTACGCTAAAACAGATTTAGATGCCGGCGCTAAAGGTATTACCGCGTTTATTGTTGAGAGCAACTTTCCTGGTTTTTCTACGGCGCAAAAACTCGACAAACTGGGCATGCGTGGCTCAAACACCTGTGAGCTAGTATTTGAAAACTGTGAAGTACCCCAGGAAAACATTTTAGGTAACTTAAACGAAGGCGTTAAAGTACTTATGAGTGGTCTTGATTACGAACGCGTAGTGCTTGCAGCAGGTCCGCTTGGCATAATGCAAACGTGTATGGACATAGTAGTACCGTATATTCACGAGCGTAAACAGTTTGACACCCCTATTGGTCAATTTCAGTTAATTCAGGGCAAAGTAGCCGACATGTATACACAAATGAATGCTGCGCGCTCATATGTATATACGGTAGCTCGCTCTTGTGACCGTGGCGAAACAACCCGTAAAGATGCAGCCGGTGCAATTTTATATGCAGCAGAACTTGCGACTAAAATGGCGCTTGATGCGATTCAAATTTTAGGTGGCAATGGCTACATAAACGAATATGCAACGGGCCGCCTGCTTCGTGATGCTAAATTATACGAAATTGGTGCAGGTACATCTGAAATACGCCGCATGCTTATTGGTCGCGAACTTTTCACTGAAAGCCGTTAAGGATTAAACCATGACGATTTTAAAATCGAGCGTTAACCCTCACGATCCAACGTTTGTGCAAAACCATAAAAACATGTCGGCGCTGGTGGATGATTTACGCAGTAAGGTAGCAACAATTAGCCAAGGCGGAGGCGCTGCATTAAAGGAGCGCCACGAAGGCCGTGGTAAATTATTTGTACGCGACCGTATAAGTACGTTAATTGACGAAGGCTCACCGTTTTTAGAAATATCGCAATTTGCTGCCTTTGGTGTGTACGAACAAGCAATACCGTGCGCCGGTGTTGTAGCCGGTATAGGCCGTGTTAAAGGCATTGAATGCATGATTATTGCAAACGATGCCACGGTTAAAGGCGGTACGTATTTTCCGCTTACTGTTAAAAAGCATTTACGCGCACAAGACATTGCAGAGCGCTGCCACTTACCGTGTATTTATCTTGTAGATTCGGGCGGTGCAAACCTGCCTGAGCAAGACGATGTATTTCCAGATAAGCTGCATTTTGGTCGTATTTTTTACAATCAAGCCCGTATGTCGGGTAAAGGTATTCCACAAATTGCCGTGGTAATGGGGTTATGTACCGCTGGTGGTGCGTACGTACCTGCAATGGCAGACGAAAGCATTATTGTAAAAGATCAAGGCACTATATTTTTAGCCGGTCCGCCGCTTGTAAAAGCAGCAACAGGCGAGGAAGTAACCGCCGAGGAGCTTGGCGGTGCCGATGTGCACTGTAAAGTGTCGGGTGTTGCCGATCACTACGCTGAAAACGATGCTCATGCGCTGTCTATTGCGCGCCAATGTATTGAGCGCATTAACTATACACGCCCTACTGCGCCGTTACTTAAACAAGAGCTAGAAGATGTAAAACCACCGCGTTACGATATTAACGAGCTTTACGGCATTGTAGGCACTGACCTTAAAAAGCCGTTTGATGTACGCGAAGTAATAGCGCGCACTGTAGATGATTCATCATTTGATGAATTTAAACGCTATTTTGGTGAAACGTTAGTCACCGGTTTTGCCAGCATTTATGGCAACCCCGTTGGCATAGTGGCTAATAACGGTATTTTATTTAGTGAGTCGGCGCAAAAAGGCGCGCACTTTATTCAGCTGTGTGCTCAGCGCAATATTCCTTTAGTGTTTTTACAAAATATTACCGGCTTTATGGTGGGTAAAAAATACGAAGCCGAAGGCATTGCAAAGCACGGTGCTAAAATGGTGATGGCGGTTTCGTGTGCTGATGTGCCTAAATTTACAGTACTTATTGGCGGCTCTTACGGCGCAGGTAACTACGGAATGTGTGGTCGTGCATTTGAACCAACCATGATGTGGATGTGGCCTAATGCCCGTATTTCGGTCATGGGCGGCGAGCAAGCAGCGGGTGTAATGGCACAAGTTAAACAAGATGGTTTAGCACGCAAAGGTCAAAGCATGAGCGAGCAAGAAATCAGTGACTTTAAAAAACCAATTATTGATCAGTACGAAGAACAAGGTCATCCGTATTACGCCAGCGCACGCTTGTGGGATGACGGTATTATAGATCCTGCCGACACGCGTAATGTATTAGGGCTCGCGTTAACGGCTGCAAACAACGCACCAAAACGTGATTCGAAATTTGGCGTATTTAGAATGTAAACGGAGCGCAAAATGTCAGTAACACTACAAATAACAAAATCTAATGTGGCTGTACTTGTGTTAAGCCGCCCAGAAAAAAGAAACGCATTTAATAGCGAAGTAATACACGAGCTGATTCAGTGTATCGAACATGCAAATACGCTTGATATTCGTGCTTTAGTTTTAAAAACTGAGGGCAAGCATTTTTCAGCCGGTGCCGATTTAGCCTGGATGAAATCGATGGCGGATAATAACTACGCCGATAACCTAGCTGATTCAATGCAATTAGCTAAATTAATGCAGGTATTGGCAAGCTCGCCCCATCCAACAATTTGCGCTGTGCAAGGCGCTGCTTTTGGTGGTGCACTGGGTTTAATTGCTTGTTGCGACATAGCCCTTAGTAAAGACGATGCGCAATTTTGTTTAAGCGAAGTAAAGTTGGGCCTCATTCCCGCTGTTATTAGCCCATACGTCATTAAAGCGATTGGTGAACGTGCTGCTCGCAGGTACTTTTTAACGGCTGAAGTGTTTGATGCCCATACTGCTAAACAACTTGGTTTAATTCATCAAGTAACCGGTAATTTAGACTGTGCGCTCGATAATATGTTGCAAACACTAATTGATAACGGACCTGTAGCAGTAAAAGCCGCAAAAGCATTAATTAACGATGTAGCAAATAAACCAATAACCGATGAACTCATTGAGCTTACCGCAGAGCGTATTGCAAAAATTCGCGTATCTGAAGAAGGTCAAGAAGGGCTAACTGCTTTTTTTGATAAACGCCCACCCGCTTGGCAACTGTAGGATTGATTATGAACACACAACGATTACAAAAAATACTGATTGCCAATCGCGGAGAAATTGCGTGCCGAGTAATGCGCAGCGCAAAACAAATGGGCTTAACCACGGTCGCGGTTTATTCTGATGCAGACAAACATGCCCAGCACGTAAAAATGGCTGACGAGGCTTACCATATTGGTGCCGCGCCAAGTAAAGATTCGTATTTGGTAGCAGACAAAATTTTGCAAGTTGCCAAAGACTGCGGCGCTGATTGTATTCACCCAGGGTATGGTTTTTTATCTGAAAACAGCGAATTTGCTAAAGCCTGCGAAGCTAACAATATTGCTTTTGTAGGGCCACCAGCAAGTAGCATTGAAGCTATGGGGTCTAAAACCCGCGCTAAAGAAATAATGGCAGCTGCTAACGTGCCGCTAGTGCCTGGTTATTACGGTGAAAAACAAGATCCTGCTTTTTTACAAAGTGAAGCTGAGAAAATTGGCTACCCTGTACTAATTAAAGCCGCCTTTGGTGGCGGTGGTAAAGGTATGCGCGTTGTACAAAACGCCAAACAATTTATGAGTGCACTTGAGGGCGCACAACGTGAAGCGATTGCCGGTTTTGGTAACGATTTAGTATTGCTTGAGCGCTATGTAAACCAGCCTCGCCATGTTGAAGTGCAAGTCTTTGCAGACAATTACGGTAACTGTGTTTATTTAGGCGATCGTGATTGTTCTTTGCAACGTCGTCATCAAAAAGTAATTGAAGAAGCCCCTGCTCCGGGTTTATCTGACGAACTACGCAAAGAAATGGGCGAAGCGGCTGTACGTTGTGCTTTGGCTATAAATTACCGTGGTGCAGGTACTGTTGAGTTTTTACTGTGTGGCGATGAATTTTTCTTTATGGAAATGAATACGCGCCTTCAAGTAGAGCACCCAGTGACCGAAATGGTTACCGGTGTAGATTTAGTCAATTGGCAAATTAATATTGCGGGTGGGCAAACACTGCCACTGACACAAAGCGATATTCAATTGCAGGGTCATAGCTTTGAAGCGCGTATATACGCAGAAGATCCAGCTAACGACTTTATCCCGTGCTCAGGCACTATTGAAGCACTACATACACCGCTTAACAGCGAATTTGTACGCATTGATACAGGCATTGCACAAGGCGACGAAATTAGCCCGTTTTACGATCCGATGATTGCAAAACTTATTGTGCACGACGACAATCGCGAACAAGCACTGAGCCGTTTACAACACGCCCTTGAGCAATTTCATTTAGCGGGTTTTAGCACTAACATTGGCTTTTTACATAACTTAGCAAGCCACCCTACGTTTAAACAAGGTGCGCCAAGTACACACTTTATTGCAGAGCAAGGCGACTCGTTAGTTGCGGTTGATAAATCGTTATTACAAGCAAGCCAACTTATTGGTGCTTTTGCATATTTAGAATCGTTAACTAACACCCAAAATGCGCCAAACAGTGCAAGCCCGTGGCAACAGCTGAGTGGTTTTACACTCAATGCACCACAAGCAATTAAAATCCCTTTTGCTGATTTACAGCTAAGCGCTATAAAAACCACAGCGGGCTATAGTATTACGCATAACGAGCATGTATTTAACCTACAAGGCACATTAAATAGTGGTCTTTGCAGTGTATTTATTAACGGTGAAAAACATAGCGCGCACGTAACTACGGTAGGTAATAATACTGTTGGCAATAATACCGTAGCCAATATTGTCACTGTTATGAATAAAGCACTGCAAACTAAGCTTGAACTAGTTGATAAACATTATATTAGTTCGCACGAAAGCGAAGCACTGCCACTTGCTGCGCCACTTAATGGCACGGTAGTTAAGCACTTAATCGACATTGGTAGCACAATTACCAAAGGTGATGCGGTTGTTATTATTGAAGCCATGAAAATGGAATACACGCTTAACGCACCGCATGACGGCATTTTAAAAAGCTATTGTTTTGGTGAAGGTGAATTGGTAACGCATGGTGCTCTGCTTGCTATAGTAGAAGATACAACAGAGGAAGGTGCATAATGAGTGCCTTTCCAAGTAAAGTACGTATTGTTGAAGTTGGCGCGCGAGACGGCCTACAAAACGAAAAAACAGTAAGCACAGCCGATAAAGTAGCACTTATTAACGCCCTAAGTGCTGCAGGTTTAAAAGATATTGAAGCTGGCGCGTTTGTGTCACCCAAATGGGTGCCGCAAATGGCAGACTCAGCGGATGTAATATCAGCCCTTAATTTACCCGATGTAAATTTAAGCGCCCTTACACCTAACTTAAAAGGTGCACATGCAGCGCACGCTGCCGGCATTAAAGAGTTTGCTATATTTACCGCTGCAAGTGAGTCGTTTTGTCAAAAAAACATAAACTGCTCAATAGATGAGAGTATTGAACGCTTTAGCGAAGTAATGGCGTTTGCTAAAGCGAATAATATCCGCGTACGTGGTTATGTAAGCTGTGTGCTAGGTTGCCCTTATGAGGGTGAAATTAACCCGCAAGCAGTACTTAATGTATCGCAAAAGCTAATAGATTTAGGATGTTACGAAGTAAGCCTTGGCGATACCATTGGTGTTGGCACCGCTAAAAAAGTAACGCAATTAATCGAGTTACTTTTAACGCACATTGATAAAGCCAAGTTGGCCGTGCATTTTCATGATACTTACGGTCAAGCGCTTACAAATATTTACGCAGCCTTAAGCCTAGGTATAGCAACGGTTGACGCGGCAGTTGCAGGCCTTGGTGGCTGTCCTTATGCTAAGGGTGCGTCAGGAAATGTTGCCACCGAAGATGTAGTTTACTTGCTGCAAGGGCTTGGCATTGAACACGGAATTGATTTACAAAGGTTAAGTGACGCTGGCTGGGAGATAACCAAAGCACTTGGTAAGCAACCTGTGAGCAAAGTATCTGTGGCACTACACACAAAATAACCTGAGCTCTGGATAATAAATCTATCTCGAGCAGCTATTTTCAGCACTAACTGCGTTGAATTTACTTGCAATAGGCCAGCTATTGACGCGTAAATTCGCCTTGTTTTCACTGAAAATCTCTGGCTAGAGAAAATAAATTTAAATATCACCCTGATTCATATGTTAGTAAATCTATTAACCAGAGTTCAGGTTAAATAGCTATCTTATGAAATGATGATTCAAGATAGTTAACAATAAATAGCACACAATGAGGAGAGACTCATGGCCGGTTTTGATAAGGTAGTTTATAGCTACGAAGCTGCAATGGAAGGATTAAAAGACGGCGATACCATTATTGCCGGTGGTTTTGGTTTATGTGGTATTCCTGAGGGCTTAATTAAACAAATTAAGCACATGCAAACAAAAAACTTAACTGTAGTATCTAATAACTGTGGTGTTGATGACTTTGGTTTAGGTATTTTATTACAAGACAAACAAATTAAAAAAGTAATTGCCTCGTACGTTGGCGAAAACGCCCTATTCGAGCAGCAGTTATTGAGTGGCGAAATTGATGTAGAGCTTACACCTCAAGGTACACTTGCTGAAAAAATGCGTGCTGGTGGCGCGGGTATACCTGCGTTTTACACCGCTACCGGTTACGGTACTCCTGTGGCTGAAGGCAAAGACGTAAAAGAATTTAATGGTCGCCCGTATATTTTAGAAGAGTCTATAACAGGTGAATTTGCCATAGTAAAAGCATGGAAAGCCGATCGTTACGGTAATTTAGTGTTTAGACACACGGCAATGAACTTTAATCCTATGGCGGCAACGGCTGGCAAAATTACCGTTGCCGAAGTAGAAGAAATTGTAGAGCCGGGCGAGCTTGAACCAAACCAAATTCATACCCCAGGTATTTTTGTAAATCGCGTTATTAAAGGCAACTTTGAAAAACGCATTGAACGTGTAACAACACGAGATTAAGCAGGAGCATAATTATGGCATTATCACGTGAACAAGTTGCAATGCGCGTTGCACAAGAACTTCAAGACGGTTACTACGTAAATTTGGGCATAGGAATTCCGACACTCGTCGCAAACTATGTACCGGATGATATTGAAGTTATGTTACAGTCCGAAAATGGCCTTTTAGGCATGGGCCCGTACCCTACTAAAGCAGAGCTAGACGCCGATATGATTAACGCGGGTAAAGAAACCGTGACAGCAGCTAAAGGTGCAGCCATATTTAATAGTGCAGATAGTTTTGCCATGATACGGGGTGGTCATGTAGACTTAACCGTTCTGGGTGCATTTGAAGTTGACCAGAACGGCAACATCGCATCGTGGATGATCCCTAAAAAGCTGATTAAAGGCATGGGTGGCGCGATGGATTTAGTCGCTGGCGCGAAAAATATTATTGTTACTATGACCCATGCAAGTAAGCATGGTGACTCTAAACTATTAGAGGCCTGCTCTTTACCGCTTACTGGCGTTAATTGCGTTAAAAAAATAGTAACAGATTTAGCCGTATTAGAAGTTAAAGACGGCGCATTTCATCTATTAGAACGCGCTCCGGGCGTATCTGTTGATGAAATCATTAGTAAAACAGCAGGTAAATTACTTGTTGACGGTGAAGTACCAGAAATGGTTTTTTAGTAACTTTTAATAAGTTAACTTAAAATAACGCTTTACCCTGTACCGACCTCATTCCCAGTGCCAATGGCGCTGAGTTACCCAAAATCCCTCTCACGAGGGATTTTTTTTATCTTTTGCCATTATTTTTACCGTCATTCATACATCTGTAGTAAATTTTATCTATAATACAAATATAAATTAAATGTAAGCGCTTAGATTCTTTGCACTATTTTGTGGATAGTCTGCACCTTTTTTGTGAACTAGCGTTGAATTTATTTTTAACCTACTGATATTTATACATTAAATAGTTGGTTCAAATTTTGCCTAAGTAAGGCGTCTCAATAAATTAAATAATTCTGGAAAACATGCAAACTCCTATTCGTGGCCTTCGCTCTTTTTGCTTTGCCGCAAGAAGCCTAAGTTTTAAGCATGCAGCTAATGAGCTGTACTTAACGCCGTCTGCGGTAAGCCATCAAATAAAACAACTTGAAGAACAACTTGGTATTGAGCTTTTTCAACGTAAAACGCGTTCAATTAGCTTAACCACAGCGGGTAAAAACTTTTTTGATGCGGTGTCTCCTATCATCACAATGTTAGAGAGCACTATTAATGAGTTTAGTCAGATGCAGCAAAATACAAATTTGACGATTACACTGCCTGAATTTTTTGCCAGCGAACTACTCATGCCTAAATTAAGTGAGTGGACGTCAGAGCACCCTAATATAAACCTGCAAATGGACACGCTTAAAACACGCAAAGAGTTAACGCGTCATAGCGATTTATCTATTGTATTGTCCTCTGGTAAACCTACTGAAGGATTAGCGACAGAGTTGTTTAACCTTGAATATATTCCTGCATGTAATAAAAAATTGCTCGATCAATGGAGGGACGATCATCGTCAAGCGCTTAACCAAGTCCCGCTGATCCTCCACAAAGCTCGTCCTTGGGCATGGCACCAATGGGCTGAAAAAGCGGGTATTGATGACTTTTCTCCCTCGCAGATTATTCAAATAGATAGCATGTTTGGTGTAGCCCGTGCAGCGCAGCAAGGTATGGGGATTGCGCTTATTCCACTGCCAATTAGCCAAAGTTGGTTAGATGAGCAATGGTTGTATAAATTATTTGAACAGCCTTTAACTACTAAAGATAAATACTATTTAGTGCAGCACGAATCAAGTACCCCTAATCACCCGCTTGATTTATTTGCAAAGTGGGTTGTAAGCACATTTAGAAAAATCCAAGAATAATCCTTTGTTAGGCGGGTTTATTAATACACCTAATTACGGGTTGTATTAATGGTTCGCTTAAATCTAATTTAAATTTTTGAATAATATTTTTATTTAAATACATAAACTTAAAACCACGCATTAGACTAAAGTCTATAGTTTAATTTTTTTCACTCATTGGTTTCGTTTTTATCGTTTGTCGAAAATAAAGTTAAATATTAAAGTTACTCCATCAACTCAAAACAACTTACATTAAATTGTTTTTAAGAGTAATAAATGCAACCTTTTGAGTTTTAGTAACTCATAAGTAGCAGTAAAAAATCTTTATATTGTGTGTGAAGATGTTGTCAGTGTGAAAAGCGGTTCAAGTTAGGTGGTGACTTAGCTTGAACTGTTTTTATTCTTGGCTCAAACCATATGATATGTAATACAAAGCTACCAAAGTGTAGCAAACAGAATCTTTATATTGTGTGTGAAGATGTTGTCAGTGTGAAAAGCGGTTCAAGTTAGGTGGTGACTTAGCTTGAACTGTTTTTATTCTTGGCTCAAACCACACTATATGTAAAACAAAGCTACTTAAGCGTAGCAAACAGAATCTTTATATTGTGTGTGAAGATGTTGTCAGTGTGAAAAATGGTTCAAGTTAGGTGGTGACTTAGCTTGAACTGTTTTTATTCTTGGCTCAAACCACACGATATGTAATACAAAGCTACTTAAGCGTAGCAAACAGAATCTTTATATTGTGTGTGAAGATGTTGTCAGTGTGAAAAATGGTTCAAGTTAGGTGGTGACTTAGCTTGAACTGTTTTTATTATTAAGCACATACATAATATAGTTATATACAGGTTAATACCTTTTAAAAAGCCCCGTAAGTTATAACTTACGGGGCTTTTTTAGTTNACATAATATAGTTATATACAGGTTAATACCTTTTAAAAAGCCCCGTAAGTTATAACTTACGGGGCTTTTTTAGTTAATTTTTTATTTGATATTCTTTTTTCAGTTCCTGTATTTGCACTTTATGTGAAAGCAAGAATGTATCAAATTTCTTAATCACGTCAGGATAGTCAATCGACGATAATAAAAAGGCTTGTAAATCTACCGGTAGTTCGTTTTGAAAATAAACGGGTCGGGTTAGTTTAAAGTATTTAACGATATTATAATTTAATACATCGTTAGATATGTAAACGCACTCTACTCGCTCTTTTAAAAGCATCTCTATTAATTCCATTACGTTAGCTGTTTCAATTAGCTCAACGTTTTCGTTATTCATTAAAGGTTTAAAGCTTTGAGACGTAAACCCTCTCACCGTTGCAAAACTAACGCATTCATCAATAGTGATATTTTTATTTAAACTCGCAATACCTGTTTTAGTCACAACGGTTGGCTGCGAATAAATGATTTCATTTAAATCACCAAAGGAAGCTTTATAACTTGGTTTCCATTGAGGGTTATCAGGATATTTAAAATCAACATGATGGTGATCAATGAATTCTTTATAGAGACGATTAATTGGCAGCGTGTAAAACTCAAATTCAAAATCGTGCTGCTGTGCAAATAAAGTGAGCAACTCTTCACTGAAGCCATAATAGTCAGCACCATTTGTTCCACTACCATCAAAGTAAGGTAGATACTCTATATTCTCTACGCCGACGACATAGTGCGTTGCCGACTTAGCATCGGTAATAAAAATTAATAAAGCTAAAGGCAAATACATTAACTGCGTCGTTATTTTTATAAATTGATTCATTTACAACCTAAGTAATATTATTGATGTGTAGCTCAACGCTTTAATTTTAACAAATTTGCAAAGAATATGATAAATCTATTTTATTTTATGCAAAAAAAAGCCTGATTAAAATCAGGCTTTACAAAGTAAAAGGTTTAGCTTTTATCTCTTGGTACAAAATCGAGTACTGTTGCGTTTATACAGTAGCGGTCTGTGCCTCTAGGGCCTTCTCCTGGGAATAAATGACCAAGATGAATACCTGTACTTTTAGAACGTAGCTCAATACGTGTTATTCCCCAGCTGCTATCGTCATGCTGCGTTACACTACTTTTGACTGGGTGCTTAAACGACAACCAACCAGTACCGGAGTTAAACCTATCGCTTGTATCAAATAGTGGCTCTCCACTTAATTTATCAACAAAAGTACCATCAGGTGTATTTTTAAACTCTTTATACTCTTTACAATAAGGTCTATCTGTTCGTGCATCGAATGCAACTTTATAAGCATCACTGTTACCTAATTTAAAAGCGCCTAATGCTTTATAAAACTCTTCAGGTGTTGCATAGCCTTGACGGCCATATACCTCAACGCCATTTTCTAAAAATAAAATAGTCGGCGTTGCCCACGTGGCTGACTTAATAGTTAAATCATTAAGTTGGTCAGCATGGCGAAATGTCATAGGTATTGTGCCTTTGTAATCATTTGCGACTGCTTTTTTAAATTTTTCACAGTACGGGCAGTAATCACGAGAATCAAGTACCACTATTTGCTTACCTGCGAGTAGAGCACTGTTGTCTGCTTTTTCTACGGGTGTTTTATTAAAAACTACGCCTGTAGAATGATCGGGGCAATAGCCATTAGGGTTCTTTTCTAGATAATTTTGGTGATATTCTTCTGCCGATACAAAACCTGTAAGCGGTTTAATAACCGTTTCGATTTCGCCGTAGCTCGCATCAGTTAAAAGCTGCTGATATTGCGATTTAACTTGCTCAGCTACTTTAGCTTGTGCATCAGTAGTCGTTAATACGATTGAACGATATTGCGTACCGATGTCGTTACCTTGGCGATTTTTTTGCGTAGGATCGTGACTTTCAAAATAATTTTTTAAGAGATCTTCTGCTGAAATTATATTGCTGTTATACATAACCTGTACAACCTCAGCATAATTATTCTCGTCAAAACGACGAGACTGATCGGTGATATTTCTGTACGTTGCTTTAAACCCATTACCGTCAGCATAACCCGACTCAGCATCAATAACGCCATTAAGCGCTTCGTAGCGTTTTTCGGCTCCCCAAAAACAACCAGACCCCAGTACGATGGTTTCTACATGCATGGTGGCTTCTACATTACTGTGTTCTACCTTTTCCATAGATAAAGCAAAGCTGCCTGCGCTAAATATAATAGCAGCGCCTGATAAATATAATAAATGCTGGTGTTTCATAAAGTACCTCATAAACAAGTGCGTGCTAATTAAGACCTCCTTATCTTAATTTTCATTTCAACCTAATTACTTATTTAGTACGAAATGTATTAAGTTTTAGTCCTCAATAAGTTAAATACGATTAATTGAATATAAAAACACTCTTAAAGTAAGCTGGGTAAATAAACACTAAACATAACCACTTAGTCGCAATGGTGTAAATAAATTAATAAAACTGTGTTACGTTTAAATTATGTTGTACAAATAGGTTTATTTAATGAAGCCAGCTCCCCATATTTATGCATTAACAAACAGTAGTTTACTACTTGATGCATCGCATTTAGACGCTATAGATAGACTCTCTATTCAAAAGAAAATTTGGGCTTTAGCTAGCCACTGTAAAAGCACTGATGAATTTACCGATTTGGTGCCAGCCATGAACTCGCTCACTCTCTATTTAAAATCAGATAAACACTTAAATAAGTGGTTACAAGTGCTACCTTCGCTGTGGAATGATATTAAAACGAGTACTTTTAAGGGGCAGCATCACTTAATCGAAACCATATACAAGGGTGAGGATATTAATTACGTGGCTCGTTATCATAATTTAAACGCTGATGAGGTTATTAATATTCATAGTAAAACCAAGTACCACGTTTTATTTTTAGGCTTCCAGCCCGGTTTTGCTTACCTACATGGCTTAGATGAGCAATTACATACGCCAAGGCGTGATGAGCCACGCATTAAAGTTCCTAAAGGCTCTGTTGCGATAGGTGCTGAACAAACCGGAATTTACCCCGCAGATACCCCTGGTGGTTGGCACATAATAGGTCATACAGATACTGCTTTGTTTGATTCGACCTCTGAGCAACCTTGTTTAATTCAACCAGGCGATACGCTTGAATTTGTTCCGCTAGTTAATAAAGGAGCAACTCATGATTAAAGTACTTAAAAGTGGTGTATTACTTACCATTCAAGATTTTGGCCGTGATGGCTACCGCCATCTAGGTGTAAGCAAAGCGGGTAGCTTAGACCCCTTTGCACAAATAATTGCTAATAGATTACTTAACAATAACGACAATGATGCCGTTTTAGAAATAACCGTTGGTTTGTGCGAGCTGGAATTCACCTGCGACACAGTAATTGCGCTTCATGGTGCAGATTTGCAAGCAACCCTTGATGGACAAGCAATTTATCCTGGTTGGACATATGCAGTAAAAAACAAACAAGTACTGAGCTTTGCTACTGGTAGAGCCGGCTTAAGAGCTTATTTATCAGTGAAAGACGGTATACAAAATACTGAAGTTATGGGCTCTAAATCTACAGATTTAAACGCATGTTTTGGTGGTATTGAAGGTAGAGCTCTCGCCACTGGTGATGAAATACCTATTACTCCTTATTATGGAGAGTTTATAAAAGTAGGCGCAATTGCTCCCGCCCAGCGCAAGCTTATACGACTGCACCCAAGTCCTCATGCTAATTTGTTAGGCGAGCCTTTACTTAACAACTTTGTATCTACCCCATTTAAAGTTAGTAGTAACAGCAACCGAATGGGCGTAAGGCTTGAGCATAAAAATAATTTGGCACATTCGCACTCTTTGCCATCACTAGGGGTGAGTCCTGGGAGTATTCAACTGCCACCGAATGGTGAGCCTATTGTGCTACTTAACGATGGTCAAACAACCGGGGGCTACCCTCTTTTAGGGACTGTAATTGAAGCCGACTTACATCAATTTGCACAATTTAGACCTTTAGATACTGTTGAATTTAAATATGTAACGTTTGAAGAAGCAGCAAAGGCGAAGCAGAAACTTGACGGGCACCTACATCAATTGAGCCTTGCACTTAAAAATAACCTATAAAATATTCTAGAATCAACACGCCCTAGATTTTAAAAATAGGTACCATGTAATAAAGGTTCAAATTCCGACGGCCGTTACCTTACTCGCCGTTAATATTATTTTAATGTATAGCTTGGTGTTTAATGACTAAATCAACTTCTACTATGCCGTGTGTATTAATAACTGGCTTTGCTCCTTTTGGTGGCGAAGCTATAAACCCTTCTTGGCAAGCAGTGCAAAAACTTGATGAAACTATCATCATGAAACACAAAATATGCACACTAGAACTTGCCTGTGAATTTAATACGTCTATCAGTCAGCTTATAAACGCCATTGAGTCGCACAATCCGGCGGTTGTTTTATGTATAGGCCAAGCTGGTGGGCGCAGCGAAATATCAATTGAGCGTATTGCAATAAACGTTGACGATGCACGCATTAAAGACAATGCAGGTAAGCAGCCTATCGATACACCAATAGAAAAAAATGGCCCTGATGCCTATTTCACAAACTTACCAATAAAGCGCATGTTACAAGCATTGCACAACAGCAATATACCTGCTGCCATTTCCAATACAGCAGGTACGTATGTGTGTAATCACGTTATGTATGGTCTTATGCATTACATAAATGATCACTGCGCTGTAATGAAAGGTGGCTTTGTGCATATTCCTTATTTACCAAGCCAAGCTGTGCACCACAATGGCGCACCAAGCATGAGCGAAGAAACCGTTATTAATGCCCTGAGAGTTATGATTGCACAAGCTTTAAACAATAATAGCGACGTAAAAATAGCAGCAGGAACTACGCATTAACCACTTTGGTGCAATTACATCTAGCTTGGTGCATAAATTATTCTTAATTAATTGTAAAAGCTATGTGACTTGAGTAATTTTTTCTGATAAAACAAGGTTTCGCAGCACAGCAAATTGGCTCTGCTGCACACATAATAGGAATGAGGAGTTACTATGTGTTCAATTTTTGGGGTATTAGATATTAAATCTGATCCCACTCAATTGCGTACCCAAGCAATTGAAATGTCAAAGCTGCTTAGACACCGTGGCCCAGATTGGTCTGGTGTATATGCATCTGAAAAAGCTATTTTAGTGCATGAGCGTTTAGCTATTGTTGGTGTATCAAGCGGTGCACAGCCTTTATACAATCCTGAGAAAACAAATATTTTAGCGGTTAACGGCGAGATTTATAATCATAAAGAACTTGCAGCAGAGCTAGATGTTGATTTTACTTTTCAAACTCAATCAGACTGTGAAGTTATTTTAGCGCTGTATAAACAAAAAGGGCCTGACTTTTTAGATGATCTAAATGGCATTTTTGCATTTTGTTTATACGATGAAGAAAATGACGCTTACTTAATTGGCCGTGACCATATTGGTATTATCCCGCTTTACACCGGTCACGACGAGCACGGTAACTTTTACGTTGCTTCTGAGCTAAAAGCACTTTCTCCAATTTGTAAGCATATTGAAGAATTTCCACCAGGGCATTACCTGTACAGCAAAGATGGTAAAATGACGCCTTATTACAAACGTGATTGGGAAACATTTGATGCAGTTAAAGATAACAGCGCAGAAGCGCAAGACGTTAAAGATGCATTAGAAGCGGCCGTTAAACGTCAATTAATGTGTGACGTGCCTTACGGTGTATTACTTTCTGGTGGTTTAGACTCATCGGTTATCTCTGCTATTACCCAGCGCTTTGCTGCAAAACGTATTGAAGATAACGACGAAAGCGACGCATGGTGGCCTAAGCTGCATTCTTTTTCAGTAGGCCTTGAGGGCTCACCTGATTTAGCGGCTGCACAAAAAGTAGCTGACATGATTGGTACTATTCACCACCCTATCATTTTTACGATTCAAGAAGGTATTGATGCACTGCGTGAAGTGATTTACCACATAGAAACCTACGACGTAACAACAATTCGTGCCTCTACACCTATGTACTTAATGGCTCGCCAAATTAAAGCTATGGGCATTAAAATGGTGTTATCTGGCGAAGGTGCTGATGAGCTATTTGGTGGTTACTTATACTTCCATAAAGCCCCTAACGCACAAGAGTTTCATGAAGAGCTAAACCGTAAAGTATCAAAACTGCATATGTTTGACTGTTTACGTGCTAATAAATCAATGGCGGCATGGGGCGTAGAAGCACGTGTACCGTTTCTTGATAAAGAATTTGTTGATGTTGCTATGCGTATCAACCCTGAAGCTAAAATGTGTAAAGATGGAAAAATTGAAAAACACATTTTACGTGAAGGCTTTGAAGGTTACTTACCTGATGAAGTGCTATGGCGTCAAAAAGAGCAATTTTCAGACGGTGTAGGCTACAGCTGGATTGATACCTTAAAAGAGTTTGTAAATGAGCAAGTGAGCGATCAAGAGCTTGAAAATGCGAAATTTAAATACCCTATTAATACGCCAGATTCAAAAGAAGCTTACTACTACCGTACTATTTTTGAATCGCATTTCCCTGGTGATGCATCAGCTAAATGTGTACCGCATGGTAAATCGGTAGCGTGTTCGACTCCTGAAGCACTTGCATGGGACGCATCGTTCCAAAACAATGCTGATCCATCAGGTCGTGCTGCGGGCGTTCATAACGACGCATATGCAAGCAAAGGTTAATACTCTTTGTTTAGCGAAGCGTAAGCCTAAATGGCTTACGCTTCGCTTTATAGAGCTCACTTCCACCGAATCTGTTTTTTATAGCCCTGTACATAACTTAAAAGGCTCAAGTGCTTTAATTGTTATTTTTAAAAATGGGTTAACATCAAAAACAATGCAATATATTGCATCACAATCAACTTACCCTGCTACCGTATTTTTAAATCAAAATGAGATAACTAAACGCCATTGTAAAATTCGCTGGTTTAATCAAACGAGTGAAATTAAACGCTGTGGGCATGGTACTTTAGCAGCCGCTAATTTTTTAATAGACCATTTGGGTTATTGCCCTGAAGTATTTACTTCAATGAGTAATGAGCGCTTTACTATAAGAGTAAAAAAACAACGCGCTCAGCTGTTACTAAAAAGCATAGAGCCTAAAAAAAGCGAGTTAGCTGAAGGTGAGTTACAAAGTGTGTTTTCAGTAGCAATAAAAGCAGCCTACAGTACCGGCGAAAATAACGGTTATACGGTTGTGTTATTTAATAAAGAATTTAATAAAGAATTTAATAAGGAATTTAGTAAAGAATTCGATAAAGCAGTTGAAAAAGACGATTTAAAAAGCGTACACGTTGATTTTAAAGCTTTGTGTGCACTCCACAAAAATGCAGTAATTGCCCTTAGTATAAAAAATAAAGACAAGAAAAATGCCATAGCGCATTTTAGATACTTTGCACCCCAGTTTGGTGTAAATGAAGACAGTGCAACGGGCTCTGCGGTATCTGTTATTGCCCCTCTGCTATTTAGACTATACGGTTTAAATAAAGCTGCGCTTATACAGCAATCAAATAATGGGGCATTGCTAAACTATGAGTTTAACAATGCCCAAGTTGTAATTTACTAGGGCGTGTTGATCTTTGCGAATTGAAATTTGTTCAATCTAGGGGCGATTAAATCGCGGCGCGAGGTTTGTAACCTAGTGGGCTAAGTAAAAATCGAGCAACAAAGAGTTTATCGCCCCTAGGCAGAACCCGAAGGGCAGCACATGTTTGGCATTTATGCTGCGTTATCGCCTATTTATGTGGAATAACCACACTTCATAGGCTCTGCCTTGCCTAAAAACCAAACATATTGCTGCAAATTCAACTATCAAAGATCAACACGCCCTAAACTTAAGTAACGTTTAAAGCGGCCTTAATAAACACAGAGCAAAATAGTTACTATCGTCTTGCCATGTTTGCTCTAACTTTAAATTAGCTTGCGCTGCAAGCTGCTTAAACGACTCGAGCGTGTACTTGTGAGAGTTTTCTGTATGGATACTTTCGCCTTCTATAAAGTCTATTTGCTGATCATTTATAATCACGCTTTGAGTACGATTACTTACTAAATGCATTTCGATACGGCTATGTTGCTCGTTAAAGCGTGACTCGTGGCTAAAGTTATCTATATTAAATGTGCCGTTTAGCTCGTTATTAATACGTTGTAGTAAGTTTTTATTAAACGCGGCGGTTATACCTAACTTATCGTTATATGCATCAAGTAACACTTGGCGCTCTTTTACTAAATCAATGCCAATTAGCACATAGCCATTTAAACCACATAAGCGATGGAAATTATTCATAATTTCAATTGCTTTTACAGGTGCAAAATTACCAAGAGTAGACCCCGGAAAGTACACCAAATTAGTTTGACTGTCTAAAGCGGTGTCTTTGGTTAGCTGTTTAACCATTTGGCTATGTGTAAAGTCTCCTAATAATGGCGAAATTGCCAAATCTGGAAATAACGGTGACAAATGTGCAAGTGAATAACTGAGCATCTCCTCAGATATTTCAAACGGTACAAAGGTTTTAACGTTTGCCATATGTGCTAATAAATAGGCTACTTTTTTACCCGAGCCACAGCCGGGCTCTATAATAGAGAGGTTTTCAGGCAGCATTTGAGCAATCGACTGCGAATGTTGCTCTAATATAGAAAGCTCAGTTCGTGTTACGTAATACTCTTGTAATGTTGTTATTTGCTCAAATAATGCAGCACCTTTATCATCATAAAAATATTTACACGGAAGCGTTTTTTGTTGTTGAGTTAATCCGCTTATCACGTCGTTTAGAAATTCAGTGTCGGTTATGTTGCTTTGCTTAATCGCTGTTACTTGGCTCATACTATATCCTTAGCTAGTCTTATCCCGCTGCACATCCACGCTTGATGCGGGTAATAAAAATTTCGGTATGTTTGTCGTAAATGGTTTTGAGGGGTAAACACACACCCACCACGTAACACCATTTGGTTATTCATAAATTTACCATTGTATTCCCCTGCTACTCCTTCAATAGGCTTAAAACCGGGGTATGGTAAATATGCACTGTTCGTCCATTGCCAACACGAATCAGTTAACTGATTTATTTCAGCATCACCTTTTGCTTGCTGTGGTGTTAGGTAGTGATTATTAATCTCTGTTGAAGGTGTATTTTTAGCTGCATATTCCCATTCGAACTCTGTAGGCAAGCGAGCCTTTACAAAATTAGCATAGGCACTGGCCTCAAAATAACTAACATGACAGATCGGGGCATTTAAATTGAGAGGCTCTAATCCATAGTGTGTAAACTCAAACCACTCGTTATCTATACAATGCCAATATAATGGTTGCGTTAGAGCGTTGTTTTGTATATTTGCCCAACCGTCACTTAACCAATACTGTGGATTGCTGTATCCACCTGCATTTATAAAGTCTAAATACTCACCATTAGTGACCAATCTATTAGCAAAACTGAATGGATGAATTAATACTTGGTGTTTGGGGCGCTCGTTATCATATGCAAATTCATCGTCGGCATTTGTACCTATATTAATAATACCTTGCTCAAAATTTATAAAATTGAGAGGCTTAATATCTGCTGATTTGTTTTGGCTGTTTAAAGGCGATGTTTTATATTGCGGAAATAACGGATTTACTGAAAAGTTATATTTGATGTCCATAAGCATTAGTTCTTGATGCTGTTGCTCGTGGTGTAACCCAAGTTCAATAATATCTTTAATTTGTGGACTAACTTCAGTTTTAAGTAATTCAACCACACAGCTATCTACATGCTCTCTATAAGCTAAAACTTCATCTAAACTAGGTCTAGATAAACTACCTCGGTTTGCCCGTTTAAATTGCTCTCCAATCCCATTGTAGTAAGAATTAAAAAGCATTCGGTAGTGAGAGTTAAACACAGTGTACTGTTTACAGTAAACACTAAGTAAAAACGTTTCAAAAAACCACGTGGTGTGCGCTAAATGCCATTTGCTTGGGCTGGTATCTGCCATAGCTTGTAATTGGCAATCTTCTACAGTGAGTGGTTCAATAATAGCCAGGCTTTCGCCTCTAACGCTGCAAAAGCGTTTAACAAGTTCGTTTTGATTGGTATTGTTTGTAACGCATTCACGCATAATAGTATTAATCCTTTGCCTATCTATTTATAAAATATAGCTTAGGGCATGCTGAGCTTTTTGGATTGAAATTTGTTCAATCTAGGGGCGATTAAATCGCGGCACGAGGTTTGTAACCTAGTGGGCTAAGTAAAAACCGAGTAACAAAGAGTTAATCGTCCCTAGAAAGAACCCAAAGGGCAGTGTATGTTTGGTATTTATGCTGCGTTATCGCCTATTTATGGGGAATGACCACACTACATAGGCTCTGCCTTGCCTAAAAACCAAACATACTACTGTAAATTCAATCGCCAAAATTCAACATGCCCTAATGTTGTGTTAAATCATATTCATATTACAACTTGATTAAAGATGCTTATCAGCTTATAAATTTATACTAGCCCTAAAGGGAAATTTGCTCTTTGCTGCTCAGCTTTTAATTATTCTCACGTGTATGTAAGCATGCAGAATAACGCAGGAGCAGTTATCGAACCGTTAGGTTACAAACCTAGGATCGATTAAACAGCTCCTAAATTGAACAAATTTTAATCCTAAAAGATCAACAAGCCCTAGTATTTAAGCATTAATTAAGTTGCTTAAAAGTGATCTTTTTTTACTTAACTAAGTAAATTAATACTTTTAATAGCAAACTAAATTTTAACGTTCACTGAATTTATAATTTTAGGGCTTTTTAAATAAAAGAATCATTAATTTGGCTATATAAACAGCGTTTTAAATACAAATTCATTTACATTTAATATTTAACTCATACACTACTAGCTGTATGATCACTCTTCAAATTAGTTAGTCTTCAAATAATTACGGTATTACTTTTTACTTAATATTTAAAGGCTAATGTAATTCGATATGACGCCGAATTTATTTTGGCTTGTTAGGACAACTAAAGAGGTATTGCATGAAGGAAAATCATGACAAATATAGTATTGACAATACGGACTACACCGTAGGTCAGGACAACGTACAAAAGTGGGGGTTTGATATACACAACCCTGTTTTTGGAACTAGTGCGGGCCTGATTGTCATCTTTTTAATCGCCATACTTGTTACCGACCCACAAACTGCAAAAACAGCGCTTGATAGTATCAAGACCGATATTATTAATAATTTTGATGCCCTATTTATGTGGGCTGCTAACTTCTTTGTACTCTTTTGTTTAGCACTTATTGTTTCTCCTTACGGGAATATTCGCCTTGGTGGTGATGATGCTAAACCTTCTCACTCTCGAGTTTCATGGCTTGCTATGTTATTTGCTGCAGGTATGGGTATCGGCCTTATGTTTTGGGGCGTTGCTGAACCGGTTGCTTACTTTACTGGTTGGTACGAAACACCACTTAATGTAGCCGCTAATACACCAGAAGCTGCAAAATTAGCAATGGGCGCAACTATGTTCCATTGGGGTCTTCATCCTTGGGCTATTTACGCTGTTGTTGGTTTATCTCTTGCATTTTTTACGTATAACAAAGGTTTACCGCTTTCTATTCGTTCTATTTTTTATCCTATATTAGGTGATAGAGCATGGGGTTGGCCTGGTCATATCATTGATATCTTAGCTGTACTTGCTACGTTATTTGGCCTTGCAACATCTTTAGGTTTAGGTGCTCAACAAGCCTCTGCAGGTATTAACCATGTATTTGGTACAGAAGGTGGCATTGGCTCTCAAATTCTAGTTATTGCGGGTGTAACACTTTTAGCCATTGTTTCTGTGGTTCGCGGTATTGACGGTGGTGTGAAACTGCTAAGTAATGTAAACATGTTAATTGCTTTCTCATTATTATTGTTTGTTTGTTTAGTGGGCTTTGCTGTAGCAATGGGTAATGTACCGACTACCGTGATGGGCTATGTAGAAAACATTATTCCATTGAGTAATCCTCACGGCCGTGAAGACGAAACATGGATGCATGGCTGGACTGTATTTTACTGGGCTTGGTGGATTTCTTGGTCACCGTTCGTAGGTATGTTTATCGCGCGTGTATCACGTGGTCGTACAATTCGTGAGTTCTTAATTGCGGTATTACTCGTCCCTACTGCTGTCACTATTTTATGGATGTCTATATACGGCGGTATTGCTATTGATCAAGTAGTTAATGGTGTTGGTGCACTAGGCACTAATGGTTTAACTGATGTCCCTTTAGCTATGTTCCAGATGTTTGATGCATTACCTCTATCTAATATCTTATCATTTATTGCGATTATATTAGTGTTAGTATTTTTTATTACGTCATCTGACTCAGGCTCATTAGTCATTGATTCAATTACAGCTGGCGGTAAAATTGACGCACCGGTGCCACAACGTATATTTTGGGCAACGGTAGAGGGCGCAATTGCAGCGGCCTTACTTTGGATTGGTGGTACACAAGCAATCGAAGCACTACAAGCAGGTGCTGTTTCTACAGGCTTGCCATTTACTATTGTATTGTTGTTTATGTGTTTAAGCTTAGTTTTAGGTTTACGAACTGAGCCTCGCCCAGTTAAATAATACTTTTAGTAAGCAATACTTTTAATTAGTAACGAAAGCGCCGCAATTTTTGCGGCGCTTTTTTATTTAACTATTTAAGGTTATATCCATTCGCTTAATAAAGTGATCTATTTTGTGGCAGGAAAAACTTCTCGATAGTAAGGCAAAATTTCTTTATTTAATTGCTCTAAATGAGAAATTTTTAACGCAGCTAGCGTCAGGTTTAACCCTCAATATGATTAAAGTATTATTGCGTATTAGTATTATACCCACAACTCTGAGATTGGAGTATCTACACGGTAATGATGACTCAGTTGCGCTTGTAAAAGCTCAGCTGTGGCAAGTGCATCCGTTAACGCATTATGATTTTGGTACGCAGGTAGGGAATAACGCGCACGGCAATCTGTTAATCTGAGCGAGCCTAGTTTTGTATTAAATAATCGGCCTAATAAACCTTGCCTCTCTTTTAGTGCTCTTTTTTCTAGCTCCATTGTGTCAACAAGAGCAAACTCAACACCTTCTTTAAGCCTTAGTAATAACGCATTATTTAAAAAATGTCGTTCTATTGCGGCGTAATGTACCACGACAACTTTACCACTTAGCGCTTCAAGTAAAGGCTCAATAATTCGATTAAAGTCTGGGGCGTCATCCACCTCAGAGTGCGTTATTCTATGGATTAAAATAGACTCTTCATGCAGGTTACGTCTTGGTTGAACAACCCAATGCCGGCTGTGTTTGCAATAAATACGCTTTAAATTAAACGGCACTAAGCCAACACTCACAATATCGTCGTTTTGGCTATTTAAACCTGTTGTTTCAAAGTCCATTGCTACGAAAGGCACATCTTCTACAGCGGCTTTATCTTGATTATAAGCACCTGCATAAAAGTGTTTTAGAAGTTTATTTTCGGTGCTGTTGGCAAGCTCGTTATATCTAGCTTGCCAATCAACTGCTTTATAATTGCGCGGATTCATAGGCTACTTCACACCAGAGTTTGCTGTGTAGCTAAATTTTAAATAGCTTTGTGCTTTTTCTAAAATAGCGAATGCCTCTTTCAAGTTTCGCTGTTCAAAAGGAGACAGTAAATGTGGGTCTAAGTCGTTATCAGGCTCTTCGCCCTTCTCTATTTGCCACGCTTGATGGCGAATTCGCATCATAGCAATATACTCAAGTGAATCACGTAAATCTTGCGCTTTACCCTGCGGTAATAGCTTAGCTTCAATAATATCTTCTAATCGCTCAAACGAGTTTTGTTTACGCGAACCAATAGCTAATGCGTGTACACGTATAACATCAGAAAGTGGTGCAGTACCTCTTCGTTTTAAGTTCATTGAACGCTTATGTTGGCCGTTATGCTCCATAACAAAGCCTTTAAAAAAGCCAAGAGGTGGTGTCCTATTTCGAGCATTTGCCGCCATATTTGCTAGAAACACGCGATTCACTTTACTTTGTTTCGCTATAAATATTTTAAGCTCGTCGGCCCACTTGGTTTTGCCCCACACACCGTCTAAATCAAAAAATATAGAGCTATTAAGCAGTGCTTGTGGTTTTGGCTGGGCTATCCAATCAGCAAATTGATCGAACCACTCTGAGCGAGTTTTACGCCATTTTTTAAACGACGCCATTATTTCGCCATCACAATAAGTGTAACCACACTGCGCTAAGCCATCACACACAAAATCGGCAATATTTTGAAAGTACGCGTTATGTTTTTCATCGTCGTAACTGTCATCTAAAATTAGTGCGTTATCTTGATCAGTTACAATAAGTTGCTCGTCGCGAGCCATGGAGCCCAGTGCAATAAAACAATAAGGAACGGGAGGTGGACCAAACTTTTCTTCAGCTAATACCAGTAATCTTTGTTTAAATGTACGCCCAATAACGGCCATGGCAGTGCCAATCATGTGTGAATTTGCATCTTCATTAACCATACGCACAAAAACATTGGGTAATTGGCGTGCATAATGCGCTAAATCCTCAATTGTTTGTTGAGCAAGTATGCCGCGTACAAGTAATAAGCTGCTTTGCGATTCGTAACGTAAAATATCAGAGAGGGAGATAACTCCTATAGGACGTCTTTTTTGTACTACAGGTAAATGATGGAGATTATCTCTGAGCATGGCCAGTACTGCTTCAAAAATATAGTCATTAGCGTCTAAAAGCACTAAGTTAGTAGACATAATCTCTTTTGCTTGTGTGTTAAAAGCAAGCCCTTTAGCCACTACTTTTGAGCGTAAATCCCTATCGGTTATTATGCCAACGACTTGTCCATCATCTTCCTCAGGATCGTCGTTTATTGGTTTATTTACATCGGTTACCAAAACTGACGATACCGCCTCTTCGGTCATTAATTTAGCGATATCTTGTATTGTAGATGTTGCATCTACGGTGACTACATCTCTGTGAATTAATGATTTTACTTTAGCGGTTGTAAGGTCATTGCCATCGGCTTGTTCAACAATAGCTTGATGTAAACGCACGTTACCATCTGTTTCAAAGTAATCAGCAAACGCATCAAACTCATCACAGTAACGATTAAATAGCTCGACATTTATACAATAAACTAACGTATCTTCAAGGGCAGTTGCAGGAAAACGCACCTTACGGTTCATCAATAAACCCATTTGACCAAATATTCCTGCGATGGCCAAACGATTGTATAGCTCACCATTTCGGCGATACATTTCTACAGAACCACTTCTAATCACATACAAATCAGATATGTCTTGTCCAAAACTTAAAATGTCTGTTTTTGCTCTAAAATAAGCAACTTCTACTTGTTGAGCTAGCTCATTAAGCGCTTTTTGAGGTAAGTCATCAAAAGGAGGATGTTGTGCTAAAAATTGTGCGATTTCAACTTGTTCGGCTTGCATAAATCCCTTCCTGTATGCGCATTAAAATGACTAAATATGTTTTGCAGATTAACACTATCATCGGAGTGTGAAAACAATTACTACACAATTTTGGGCACAAAAAAAGAGCCTAAATAGACTCTTTAAATATAATACTTATTGTAAAAATTTATTTACCGCGCTGAGCGTCTTTTTGGGCTTTTTTGGCTTCTTTACGTTGCTGTAAAACAGCTTGTGCCTCATTACCAATATGGCCTTCGCCACGGGCTTGCGCTAATTCTATTTGCTTTTGGCGCTCCGCAAAACGTGTCCGCTGCTCGTCTGTCACTTCTTCAATACAATGGTGACAAGATACACCTTCCATGTATTCAGGCTTTAACTTTTCGTCTTCTGTAATTGGCATACGGCACGCGTGGCATTGATCATAAGAGCCCTTTTGTAAGTCGTGATCAACCGCAACGCGATTATCAAATACAAAACATTCGCCTTCCCACATGGTTTCTTCTTTTGGCACTTCTTCTAGATATTTTAAAATGCCGCCTTCAAGATGATAAACTTCATCAAAACCTTGCTCTTTCATGTAGGCCGTCGATTTTTCGCAGCGGATACCACCTGTACAAAACATCGCTACTTTTTTATGTTTTTCAGGGTCTAAGTTTTCTTTAGCCCACTGTGGAAATTCGCGAAAGGTTTTAGTATTTGGATCGACTGCATTTTGAAATGTACCAATTTCAATTTCGTAATCATTACGTGTATCAATTAAAATTACTTCTGGATCAGATATAAGTGCGTTCCACTCATTTGGCTTTACATAGCTACCCACAACTTTAAGCGGATCTACGCCTTCAACGCCCATTGTTACAATTTCTTTTTTTAGTTTTACTTTAGTGCGGTAAAACGGGCATTCATCATCGTAAGATTCTTTTGTTACGATGTTTTTTAAATTTGGTTGCTCATCAAGCCAGGCTAATAAGTTGTCTATCCCTTCACGTTTTGCAGAAACAGTGCCGTTTATACCTTCGGCAGCGAGTAGTAAAGTACCGCGTACTTCATTTGCTTCCATCACTTCAAGCAACGGCTTACGGATAGCTTCAAATTCAGGTAAACCAACAAATTTATACAGCGCACATACTACAAAGTGAGCGCCCGTTACATTATCTTTATGAACAACAGTCATTCTATTTCCTATTTTGCCTTATTAGCCAGTATTGGCGTTTACCGAATCGTAAATCCGGCGCATATGGGGCGCGTATTTTACGCTTTTTTAGTTTAATTGCAAAAAATAGCGCTATAGATTGGTTTTTACTGTTAGCGACCTATCTGTGTAAGCTATAATGCGCTGATAAATTTATAGACTTAATTTGCTCATTTTGGAGAAACACACATTGCAGTTTACTGATCTTGGGATTGATACACGCCTTGAAACACAACTAGCACATCAAGGGATCACCCAGCCCACCGATATTCAAGCGCATGCAGTGCCTACCGCACTTGCAGGGCATGACATTTTCGCTCAGTCTAAAACTGGGTCGGGCAAAACCTTGGCGTTTTTATTACCTGCTGTACAAAGGGTTATGAAACAAAAAGCACTCAGTAAACGCGATCCTCGTGTACTTATTGTTGCTCCTACTCGTGAGCTTGCTACGCAAGTATTTACCCAGCTGCGTTTATTAATTGCAGGCACAGCCATTAAGGCCGTAAAAATACTTGGTGGCGAAAACTTTAATGACCAAATAAAAGCACTTAGAAACGACCCACAATTCGTAGTTGCTACACCAGGGCGTTTAGCTGATCACATTACAAAACGTTCATTACAATTGAGTGGACTAGAACTGCTTATTTTTGATGAAGCCGATCGTATTTTAGATTTAGGCTTTACCGAGCAGTTAAAAATGATTAACGAGCAAGCTAATCACCGTTTACGTCAAACGTTATTGTTTTCTGCAACACTTGACCATGCTCAAGTAGATGCTCTATCACGTAACCTATTAAAAAAACCAAAGCAAATTACGCTAAGTGCAGCGAACGAGCAACATAGCGATATTAAACAAACTTTATATCTAGCCGATCACCTTGATCACAAAGAAGCGCTATTAGAGCACTTTTTGAATCAAGATGATGTTGGTCAATGCATTATCTTCACAGCAACACGTTCTGACACGAGTCGCTTGAGTGAAGCGCTTAATGCTAAAGGCTTCAAGTCTGTAGCGCTTGCTGGTGATTTAACACAAAATAAACGTTTAGATATAATGGATTCGTTTAGTCGCGAAAACTTTAAAATATTAATCACCACCGATGTTGCATCTCGTGGTTTAGATTTACTAAGTGTAACGCATGTTATTAACTTTGATTTACCAAAACACGCTGAAGAGTATGTACACCGCATAGGTCGTACAGGACGAGCTGGCTTTAAAGGTAACGCAATTTCATTAGTTGGCCCAAAAGATTGGGCAAGTTATTTAGCTATTAAAGCATTTTTAAATGATGAGTTAAAATTTGCGAGCGTAGAGGGCTTAAAAGCTAAGTTTAAAGGTTTAAAAGAGAAAAAGCCTGAGGCAACGTGGGATAAATCTAAAGAAAAATCCGCCGCTGTTAAAAAGCCTGTATTTAAACGCAAAGCCAAACCTAAAAAGCCAACAGCACCAATTAAAGCACCAATGAACATTGATGGCGATACACCAATGCGCCGTAAAAAAAAGACTGAGCAGGAATAATTATGAGTTACCTAGGAACCACACAAACATTATTTGTAAAAGAAGTGAGTAACGAAGGTGCTTACTTAGATGGTCATGATTTAGGTGAAGTGTTTTTACCAAAACAAGAAATTAAACATGAGCTTGAAGCGGGCGATAGCATTAGTGTATTTATCTTTTTAGACAACGCTAACTTAGCAACTGCCACAACTAAAAAGCCACACGCACAAGTAGGTGAATATGCCCTGCTTCGCGTTAAAGAAATTAATAGTATTGGTGCATTTTTAGATTGGGGTCTTGAGAAAGATGTACTAACCCCGTTTAACGAACAAAAACCACGCATGCAAGAAGGTCACTCATATTTAGTTCGTTTGTACCTTGATAATGCAAGCCAACGTATTTGTGCATCAAACAACTTTAATCGCTTCCTATCTAAAGATGAGCCGCAATATACTCACTTACAAGAAGTGGATTTAATTGTTGCTGGCAAAACAGATATTGGCTACAAGGTATTAATTGAAGAATCGCATTTCGGTGTTGTTTTTTATAATATGGTATTTAAAAGCTTATTTGTGGGTCAAAAGCTTAAAGGCTTCATTCAGAAAGTACGTGAAGATGGAAAAATTGATGTTGTATTAGAAAAACCAGGTATGGGAAAAGTAAGTGACCTTGGTGAAACTATTATGCAAAAACTAAAAAATGAAGGTGGTGTTATCCCATTAGGTGATAAATCTGAACCTGAAGCAATAAAAAAGATGTTTTCTACTAGTAAAGCTAACTATAAAAAAGCAATTGGTGGATTATTCAAACAAGAGTTGATAGATATTGAAGCGAAATCCATTCGCTTAAGATCTTAATTATAAATAATAGGCTGTAATTACTAATATTATCTGTTTGTAATTAACCTAAAATATACTTATAAGGCAATGTACATTGCGTATATTGCCTTGAATAATCAAGCACTTCACCTTTTGACTCTAGGTTAAGCGGTGCCAAACGAAAAACCTTCTTTTCGCATTCTATTTTTTTATCATCAAGCTTAGATATGCAATCAGTTACTGTTATATGCTGAGATGTAAGTGTATCCTCATTTTTGTAACACAGGTGGTGTGCATAATCTTGCATTGTTTGTTTAAAATCGAACATATTGACAGGGTAATTCGTGATTATATCTGTTACTGATGTAACATCATCATATGCTTTATTAGAAAAAAGATTTTTATTTACTGAAAAACCCGCAACAATAATAATTATAAAACCTAATAATAACTTCAAAACAAACCCCTACTACATTTCAATCCTAATAATGTAACATAAAATACACATGAGGTAAGGGCTTTTAGCACTATATTGCTGCTTTTTGTTAAATTATTCTATAGATCTATTAACATCACTAAGCACTTTTACGGGATCATCCGCCTGAGTAATAGGTCGTCCTATAACTAAATAATCACTTCCTGCATCTATTGCTTGCTTAGGAGTCATAATACGCTTTTGATCGCCAGCATCACTGCCTTCAGGACGTATACCTGGTGTTACAAGTTTAAAGTTCTCACCTAACTCTGCTTTTAAAGCTTTTGCTTCTTGTGCAGAACACACAACGCCATCAAGCCCTGCTTCCTTTGCAAGCTTAGCTAAATATATAACTTGCTCTTGAGCAGATTTATCAACGCCTAAACGCTTTAGTTCTGTTTCATCCATGCTTGTTAATACAGTAACCGCGATAAGTAATGGCGCTTTATCGCCAAATTGTTCTAGAGCCGATTTAGCTTTGCTCATCATTTCAAAACCACCAGAAGCATGAACGTTTACCATCCACACACCCATTTTCGCAGCTGCAGTAACAGCTTTAGCTACTGTATTAGGGATGTCATGAAATTTTAAATCTAGAAAAACATCAAAACCTAAATCAATTAACTCTTTAACAAATGCAGGTCCAAAATAAGTAAACATCTCTTTGCCTACTTTAAGACGACATGTATCAGGAGAAAGTTGTTTAACAAAGTTTAAAGCAACCTCTTGATCATCGTAATCTAATGCTATAAGAATTTTTTTTGACTGTTCGAAAGACATGACTATCCTAATGTATGGCTATAATACCAATCCGCAATAATACTTAATCAATTTGAGGACCAAATCTGACGCTAACTGCGTTAAAAATTTCTTATATAGAACAATAATATTACGAAATTTTTTGCCTTGTTATCGACACAATTTTCTTACCTCAAAACAGACCACTTAATTAAGCGAATTGATATAAAGTAATTGTATAAGTAGATTTAATGCAATAGTGCTAGCTGGTAATTTGAGAGAAGGTGTAGAGAAATTTATATAGACACAACATCAAAAAATTCCAACCCAGTAAACTCTCAGTTTAATTTGCTAAAATTATCATAGTTAAATCCGATATTATTTAAGGGGTTATTAAAATCCGTCTAAGCCTCGACTTGGAACAATGGTTTCCCAATGCTTACAAGAAGGGCAATTCCAATATATGGTGTAGCTTGTAAAACCGCAATGCTGACATTGGAAATCAGGTTTTGTAGCAATATAAGAGGTTACAAGCTTATCAATTTCATTAAGTACTTCTTTAGTATTTTTATTTTGGTCACCCATTAATTGCAGTAAAAAACTGAAACCACGAATAGTAGGTTGACGTTTTAAGCTATCAGTTAGAAATTCAAAGGCTTGTTTAGTGTGTCCTTGCTCAAGCAATGCTTGGCAATGTTTTATTTTAATTAATACACCGCCCTTTTCTAACAAGTCACTGACTAATTCATGAAATTGATGCGTTAAATTTAATTGTTTATAGCTGTGAGCTAGCTCATCAATAAACAACGGCGCAAACAAAGTGAATTGTGATACAAGCTCACGCCAGTAATAAATAGCTTTAACGTAATCTTCTTTCGCGTAAGCAACTAATCCTAACTCGTAAAGCGGACGTACGGCTTTATAATTTAAGCTAATCGCTTTTCTCATTAGTTGGGGTGTGTTATCACTTAAAGCTGATTCACAATAAAAATTAGCAATCGCTTTAAATTGTTGTTCTTTTGAAAATAGTTCGCTGTGGGCTTCAAACATGTTGATGCCTTTTTCCCATTCACGGGTTTGCGAATATAAAGTAATAATAGGGTCTAGCGCTTCTACATGGCCAGCCTTAACTAACCAAACTAAGTGCTCTTCTGCACTATCTAGTAGACCAGCCATTATATAATCTTCGGCAAGTTCTAAACGGCTAGTTGCAGCTTGTTGTTCATTTAAGCCTGGGTGTTTTAATAGAAGTTCATGAATTTTAATTGCGCGGTCTAATTCACCTCTACGGCGAAACATGGTGGCAAGTGTAGAATAGTGTTCAACAGAGTCAGCTGAAACTTCAAGCAAATTAATCAAGTGCTCTAAGCCTTGGTCTTCTTCTCTGTCGAGTAGAAACTTTAAGCCTTTGCTGTATTCAGAAGTGATCTGACGATTTAGTTGATGAGCTTGGTTTTTAGCACTGTTTTTACCCATAATCCAGCCGTAACCGGCGGCAACAGGTAATAGTAAAAACAAAAGCTCAATCATAGTTAGGTGTCTTTATTCGCGGCAAGCTTTTTTTTATCTTTTTCAGGCGCTAATTGCTTTTTTAAGCGGTAGTTTTGCCACTTTAATTGTGAAAACAATTTAAAGCTAATAAAACAACCCACTAAAACACCTAATAAAAAGCAGATACTTATTATTACAGCTAAAGGTAGTGTATTACTGGCTATAATATAATTTATTTGTACTAACTGTGGGTTTTGTGACCCTAATACAAATGCACTGATGAGGCATAGCGCAACCAGAATAATTTTTAATACCTTGAACAAGTAACTACTCCACTAAGTTAACTAGGCAATGCTTTCATTTACGCGGTCGCGTAATTCTTTGCCTGGTTTAAAATGAGGTACATGCTTTCCTTCAAGCTCAACTGTATCGCCAGTCTTAGGATTACGACCTGTGCGAGGAGCGCGGAAATGCAAAGAGAAACTACCAAAACCTCTGATCTCAATACGATCTGAAGTAGATAATGAGCCGGCCATTTGTTCAAGAATTTCTTTTACAGCATTCTCAACATCTTTCACTGGAACGTGTGCGTGTTGTTCCGCAAGTGTTTCTATCAGTTCTGACTTAGTCATAGCGTTTCCTTAAAAAGAGATATAGGAAGGGCAAAAAATGCCCTTCCAACTAAAAACTAATTATATATTAGTCTTTTTGTGCATTTGCGAAAGCAGCTGCCATTGCGTTTTCAAACACTGGCTCTTCTTTCTTAAGCTTCTCTAGTACTTCTTTCTCTTCTGCTTCGAAAAGAGCTTTTACAGATAAGCTTAAAGTGCGGTTCTTACGATCAACACCAACGTATTTAACTTCAATCTCGTCGCCTACAGAAACAACAGTAGTTGCATCTTCAACGCGTTCTTGAGCGATATCAGCTACACGGATGTAACCTTCAACGCCTTCGATAAGTTCAACAGTTGCGCCTTTCGCATCAACTTCAGTCACTTTACCTTTAACAATAGCACCTTTTTTGTTTGCATCAAGGTAGTTATTGAATGGGTCAGCTTCGATTTGCTTAACACCTAGAGAGATACGTTCACGCTCTGGGTCAACTTGCAATACGATAGCAGTGATTTCGTCGCCTTTCTTGAATTCACGTACAGCTTCTTCGCCAGGTGTATTCCAAGAAATGTCTGAAAGGTGTACAAGACCGTCAATACCACCGTCAAGACCGATAAAGATACCGAAGTCAGTGATTGATTTGATCTTACCAGTAACTTGATCGCCTTTGTTTTGTAGACGAGCAAATTCCTGCCAAGGATTAGCAATACATTGCTTAAGACCAAGAGAAATACGACGACGTTCTTCGTCAATTTCTAAAACCATAACTTCAACAGTGTCGCCTAAGCTAACAACTTTTGAAGGATGGATGTTTTTGTTAGTCCAATCCATTTCAGAAACGTGTACTAAACCTTCAACGCCTTCTTCGATTTCCACGAAACAGCCGTAATCTGTAAGGTTAGTAACACGACCAGAAAGTTTAGAACCTTCTGGGTAACGACCAGCGATAGCTGCCCATGGATCTTCACCAAGCTGTTTAAGGCCTAGAGATACACGAGTTTTATCTTTGTCGAATTTTAGAACTTTAACTGCGATTTCGTCGCCAACATTAACGATTTCTGAAGGGTGCTTAACACGCTTCCAAGCCATATCAGTAATGTGTAGTAGACCATCAACACCACCAAGGTCAACGAATGCACCGTAGTCAGTAAGGTTCTTAACGATACCTTTAACTTCTTGGCCTTCAACAAGGTTAGCAAGAAGCTCTTCACGTTCTTGTGAGTTTTCAGATTCGATAACTGCACGACGTGAAACAACAACGTTGTTACGTTTTTGGTCAAGCTTGATTACTTTAAATTCAAGCTCTTTGCCTTCAAGGTGAGTTGTGTCACGTACTGGACGAACATCAACAAGTGAACCAGGTAGGAAAGCACGGATTGAATCAACTTCAACTGTGAAACCGCCTTTAACTTTACCGTTGATAACACCAGTAACAGTCTCTTGCTCTTCACATGCTTTCTCAAGACGGATCCATGCTTCGTGACGCTTAGCTTTCTCACGAGAAAGAATAGTTTCACCGAAACCGTCTTCAATTGCATCTAGTGCAACATCTACTTCGTCGCCTACAGCAACTTCAAGTTCACCAGCAGCATTTTTGAACTGCTCAGCAGGGATAGCACTTTCTGATTTAAGACCAGCATCTACAAGTACAATGTTATTCTCGATAGAGATTACTGTACCTTTAACGATAGAGCCTTGCTCTGCTTCAAAACCCTTTAAGCTTTCTTCAAATAACTGCGCAAAATTTTCTGACATACGAATATACGTCTCATATATTAATACCAATAAGCAACCATGCTGCATGGGGTTGTTAAAATAGCACTGGCATCCTGCTGGCGCATAAAATGTGTTTAGCTTCGTTTAGGAAGCTTACCTTCAGAGATTGCAATATCCAATAAAGTTATTACCTTATCAAACACTTGCTGTGCATTGAGTTCGCTAGTATCAAGCTCAATAGCATCATCTGCAGGTACAAGCGGAGCAACGGCACGATTCATATCGCGCTCGTCACGAGCTTGAATGTCCTGTAATAGACCACTTAGTGTAACATCAAGACCGCGCGTATTCAACTCAACAAAGCGTCTACGAGCACGCTCTTCTGCACTTGCTGTTAAATATATTTTTAACGGCGCATCTTGAAAAACCACAGTGCCCATATCACGGCCATCGGCAATTAAGCCGTTTTCAGTGCGAAATGCACGCTGGCGACGTAATAACGCTTCACGAACGCGAGGTAATGCTGCAACTTTTGATGCTGCAGCGCCTACTTCTTCATTACGAATAGTAGTGGTTACATCTTCGCCTTCTAAAATAACTTTTCCTGCATTAGTTTGGCTATCTACCAAAAACTGCACATCTAAATTTGCAGCAAGAGGGACAAGCCCTTCTTCATTGTCTAATGCAATTTGGTGATGAAGTGCAGCTAAAGATAAAACGCGATAAATCGCACCGCTATCTAATACATCCCACCCTAACTTGTCGGCTAACAAGCGACAAACAGTTCCTTTACCTGAACCACTTGGGCCATCAACGGTGATCACGGGCATTAATAACGCCTGCATTTAAAACCTCCTGCAATGCACACCTAAATAAACCGCGACATTATACGTCAGTTATTAAAATATATCTGCTATTAGTGTGTAACTTTTGTAATTACTTCTAATTAGCTTATTCACTGACTGACGCTAAAACATTGAAAAATGTAGGAAATGTTTTATAGGTACACTTTGGATCATTAATCGTTATTGGCTTTCCACCAACGGCAACCATTGCAAAACACATGGCTATACGGTGATCGTCGTAAGTGTCTATTGCTACATCGTTGAAGTGTTTAGGCGGTGTAATTTCTATAAAGTCATGCCCTTCTACCACTTCTGCACCTACTTTTCTAAGCTCAGTTGCCATCGCATATAAACGGTCTGTTTCTTTTACTCGCCAGTTATAAATGTTACGAATGGCAGTTGGGCCTTTAGCGAAAAGAGCAACAGTTGCAAGGGTCATAGCAGCATCAGGAATTGCATTAGCGTCAATATCTACGCCTTTTAATTCGCCTTTGCGAACAACTAAACGCTCATCATACCAATCGATTTTTGCGCCTACTTGCTCCATTACTTTAGCAAAGCCTATATCACCTTGAACTGATTTAGCACCCACGCCTTTAATTTCAATCTCGCCGCCAGCAATTGCAGCCGCAGCAACAAAGTAAGAAGCAGAAGATGCATCGCCTTCAACCATAATTCGTTCGAGTGATTGATACTGTTGACCACCTTTAACTTTAAAAGTTGCATAATCACTGTGTTCAACATTAACACCAAAACGTGCCATTACATCAAGCGTAATATCAATATAAGGTTTAGATACTAAAGTACCTTTAATCGTTATCGTAGTATCACCGCTAAATAATGGCGCTGCCATTAATAGAGCCGTTAAAAATTGACTTGAAATACTACCGTCAATTTCAACCTCACCACCTTTTATTTGACCACCTACAATTTTAAGTGGTGGATAGTCTTTGTGTTTTGTATAGGTAACATCACCACCAAGCGCTTGTAGAGCATCAACTAAGTGCCCTATCGGACGCTCTTCCATACGTGGTTCGCCTATTAGCTCATACTCACCTTTAACGGCAGCAAGTACAGCCGTTAAAGGTCTGTAAGCAGTACCTGCATTACCTAAAAACAAGGGCTCAGTAGGTGTATTAAACACACCACCAACTCCCTCTACGGTCGCTACAGTGTGTTCATCATTTAAAGTTACATTTACACCTAATAACTTTAAAGCACCCAGCATATGGCGTATATCGTCACTATCAAGTAAGTTTTCTACAACGGTGGTACCGTTTGCCAGTGCTGCTAATAATAAAATTCTGTTCGATAGACTCTTTGAACCTGGTAGGGTTACCGTGCCATTTACTTTAGAAATAGGTTCTAAACGGAGCTGCTCCATTAGCTGTGCTCCTTTGCAAATGCAGCCATAAAATCTACAAGTGCTTGAACACCTTCAAGAGGCATAGCGTTATAAATACTTGCGCGCATACCGCCCACAATTCTGTGACCTTCAAGTGCAAGTAAACCGGCCTCGTTTGATTGAGCAACAAATTTGCTATTTAAGCTTTCATCGTTTAACCAAAATGGAACATTCATGCGTGAGCGGCAATGTTTAGCGACTATATTTGAATAAAAATCTGAGTTATCGATAAAATCATACAGTAAATTTGCTTTAGCAATATTTTGTGCTTCCATGGCTTTTACCCCACCATTGCTTTCAAGCCATTCAAATACTTCAGCCGCTAAATACCAAGCAAAGGTAGGTGGGGTATTAAACATACTGCCCTGCTTTGCTTCAAGTGCGTAATCTAAAATACCGGGCTTTGGCAAACCTTCGCGCTCAAGTAATGTTTTACGAACAATAACAATTGATATGCCCGATGGACCGATATTTTTTTGCGCACCAGCGTAAATCAAATCAAATTTATTAACGTCTATCTCACGCGATAAAATAGTTGAAGACATATCAGCAATAATCGGAGCTGTTGGGTGGCTTGGTACATCAAAAATCTCTAAGCCATCGACAGTTTCATTAGGGCAATAGTGGATGTACGCAGCGTCTTCTGGTAATTCCCAGTCAGCAACGTCTTTAATTGAAAACTCACCATCAGCATCATTACGGACATCCGTAAAAGACGTTTGAGTAAACTTATTCGCTTCATCTCTGGCGCTTTTCGACCAAACGCCATTCTCACAATAAAACGCTGTTTTGCCTTCTTGGTGTAAGTTTAATGGCACAGCACTAAACTGGCCACGACCACCACCATGCATAAACAGCACTTCAAATTCATCACTAATATTCATTAGGCGACGAAGGCTAGCTTCACATTTAGCTGTAAGCGCTAAAAACTCTTTACTGCGATGGCTAATCTCCATCACAGACACACCTAGGTCTTGCCAATCTAGAAACTCTTTTTGCGCTTTTTTCATAACCGCTTGCGGAAGCATAGCTGGCCCCGCACAAAAATTATATTTACTCATTACCTTTGCCTCATTCCAGTAATTTAACTATTAAGCATGAACATTTAATACCAATCCGCTAAACCTTTAAAATTTAATGAATAATACCAATCCGCAATAATACTTAATCATTTTGCGGGGCTAAACGTGTCGCTACTTGCGTTAAAAAATTCTCATTTAGAACAACTAAATAGCGAATTTTTTGCCTAGCTATCAACACGTTTTTCCACCCTCAAAATAGATCTCTTAATTAAGCGAATTGGTATGAGTATAATTTCACGCCCTATTAATTTTTTTCAACAACATTAAAAAAAGCGGCCAAGGCCGCTTTTTCAATATCAATTATTCTGAAGGAGGATTATCATCCGCTACTTCATCAATAACCGTATCTACTGTTTCAACGTCTTCAATATCAATTAAGTCACTTTCTGTAACTTCAATCTCTTCTATACGTTGTAAACCAACTACTTGCTCTCCGTCAATAGTTCTGATCAAAATAACACCTTGTGTGTTACGTCCAACTGTTGAAACTTCATTAACGCGAGTTCGTACTAAGGTACCACGATTCGAAATAATCATTATTTCATCGTTGTCATCAACTTGCACAGCACCAACAACAGCACCGTTACGTTCACTCACCTTAATTGATACAACACCTTGTGTTGCGCGGCTCTTAGATGGGTAATCTTCAAGTTGTGTACGCTTACCGTAACCATTTTCAGTTACCGTTAGAATGGCACCGTCAGTTTTTGGTACAATTAACGATACTACGCGTTGCTCGTCTGGCATTTTAATACCACGAACACCTGTAGCCGTACGACCCATTGGGCGAACACCTTTGAAGCGAATCTCAGGGTTACCTTCTTCGTCTAATACTGGGTTGCCGTTTTCATCAACAACTGTTGTTTCTTCAGCTTCTTTGAAGCGTACAACTTTACCTGCATCAGTGAACAACATAATTTCGTTGCTACCATCGGTAATATCAACACCAATCAAGCTATCGCCATCATTTAAGTTAACAGCAATAATACCGCTTGCACGTTGACGACTGTAAGCCGTTAATGGTGTTTTCTTAACTGTACCGAATGCAGTTGCCATAAAGATATATTTATCTTCTGCGTACTCGCGTACTGGCAATATAGCAGTTATACGTTCATCAGCTTCAAGTGGTAACAAGTTAACAATTGGCTTACCGCGCGCTGCACGACTTGCTAGTGGTAACTGATACACTTTAAGCCAATATAAACGACCGGCCGTAGAGAAACATAAAATAGTATCGTGTGTATTTGCAACTAACAGACGTTCAATGAAATCTTCATCTTTCATCTTCGTTGCTGACTTACCTTTACCACCACGACGTTGTGCTTCGTAATCAGACAATGCCTGATACTTCACATACCCTTCGTGAGAAAGCGTTACAACAACGTTTTCTTCAGTAATTAAGTCTTCAAGGCTGATATCGTGAGCCGCTGCATTAATCTCAGTACGACGTTCGTCGCCATACTGCGCTTTAATTTCAACTAGTTCGTCACGAATAACTTCCATTAAACGCTCAGGTGTTGCCAAAATATAAAGTAGCTCAGCAATTAACTCTAATAACGCTTGATATTCAGTTAAGATTTTTTCGTGTTCAAGACCAGTAAGCTTGTGTAAACGCAAATCTAGAATTGCTTGAGCTTGTTGCTCAGAAATATAGTATTGACCGTCGCGAATACCTAAATCATCAGCAAGCCAATCTGGACGGGCTACATTATCTTCGCCTGCTTTTTCAAGCATACCTTGTACATGACCTAATTCCCACGGACGTGCAGTTAAAGCAACTTTAGCTTCAGCAGGTGTAGGTGATTTACGAATAAGCTCGATAATTGGGTCAATGTTTGCAAGCGCAATTGCTAAACCTTCAAGCGTATGAGCACGGTCACGCGCTTTGCGTAAATCAAACACGGTACGACGAGTTACTACTTCACGGCGGTGAATAATAAACTCTTCAAGCATTTCTTTTAGATTAAAACACTTAGGTTGGTTGTTAATTAATGCAACCATATTCATACCAAACACAGTTTGTAACTGAGTTTGTGAATACAAGTTATTTAAAATAACTTCGCCTACGTCACCACGTTTAATTTCAATAACGATACGCATACCGTCTTTATCTGATTCATCACGTAGTGCACTAATACCTTCAATTTTCTTATCTTTAACAAGCTCTGCAATTTTTTCAATTAAACGGGCTTTATTAACTTGATAAGGAATTTCGTGAACGATGATTGTTTCACGGCCTGTTTTTTCATCGGTTTCGACGTCGGCGCGTGCACGCATGTACACTTTACCACGGCCAGTTAAATAGGCTTGTTCAATGCCTTTTTTACCGTTGATAATTGCAGCCGTTGGGAAATCAGGACCAGGAATATAATCCATTAACTCTAAAATAGTTAAATCAGGATTTTGAATAAGTGCCAAACAACCGTTCACAACTTCAGTTAAGTTATGTGGTGGTATATTTGTAGCCATACCTACTGCAATACCCGACGAACCATTCACTAATAAATTAGGGACTTTCGTAGGTAACACGTCAGGGATGAACTCAGTGCCGTCGTAGTTAGGAACGAAATCAACCGTTTCTTTTTCAAGATCGGCTAATAACTCATGCGACATTTTTGCCATACGTACTTCTGTATAACGCATTGCCGCTGCTGAATCACCATCAACCGAACCGAAGTTACCTTGGCCATCTACAAGCATATAACGTAGTGAGAATGGCTGAGCCATACGAACTATCGTGTCATAAACTGCACTGTCGCCGTGTGGATGGTATTTACCGATTACGTCACCGACCACACGGGCCGATTTTTTGTAAGGCTTGTTCCAGTCATTACTAAGCTCGTTCATTGCAAACAAAACGCGGCGATGAACAGGTTTTAAGCCGTCACGTACGTCTGGTAATGCACGTCCTACTATTACGCTCATTGCGTAATCTAAGTAGGAGTTTTTTAACTCGTCTTCAATATTGACTGGCAGAATTTCATTGGCGAGATCAGTCATTTGATATCACATTCCTTCAGTATCAGCTCTCAACAACCCGGTATTGGGTATTAAGAGTATTGTTATTATTTCTAACAGCCATGCTATCACAATTAATTTTAATTTACAGGCGCAAAACTTTGCGATTTATCAATTTAGCCCTATATAATGGCCTCAGATTGACGAGGAAGTATTTTATGACCGAACATCAAAATGTAGATCACGCAGAAATAGCAAAATTTGAAGCCATCGCTGAGCGTTGGTGGGACCTAGACGGAGAATTCAAACCTCTTCACGAAATTAACCCGTTACGTTTAGACTTTATAGCAAACAAAACGCAAGGCTTATTCGATAAAGAAACACTCGACGTTGGCTGTGGCGGCGGTATTTTAAGCCAAAGCATGGCGCGTATGGGTGCAAAAGTAACTGGCATCGATATGGGCCAAGAGCCTCTAACCGTTGCTAAGTTGCACAGTTTAGAAACTGGCGTAAATGTAGATTATATAAAAGTGCCTGCAGAAGAGTTTGCAACACAGTACCCTGAGCGCTTTGATGTAATAACGTGTATGGAAATGCTTGAGCACGTTCCCGACCCAGCATCTATCATTCATGCTGTAGCTGCACTTGCCAAACCAGGCGCGGACGTGTTTTTTTCAACCCTGAACAAAACACCTAAAGCATATTTATACGCGATTGTTGGCGCTGAAAAACTCTTAAAAATGGTGCCTGAAGGTACACACGACCATAAAAAGTTTATAAAGCCTGCACAGCTTATTGCATGGGCAGAGCAAGCCGGTTTAAAAGTTCGTGCAAGTACAGGGCTTTCTTATAACCCACTATCAAAGCAATATACGCTCAATAGTGACGTTAGCGTAAATTACATACTTTATTTTGAGAAGTTAGCTTAATGGCTAACTCTCAAGCCCCCCTACCCCTTATTGAGTACGATGCATTTTTATTTGATTTAGACGGCACCCTACTCGACACCGCTGATGATTTAGGTGCCGCTTTAAACGCAGTCCTTATTAGCAATAAAATAGAACCTGTTAGTAGTGATATATACCGTCCTGCCGCATCTAACGGCGCAGGCGCATTATTAGAGGCTGGTTTTAAAGAATTATGGGCTAAACAACCCCAAAGCGAGCTTATAAAGCAATTAGTTGACGAGTACGCCACAAACATAGCAAATCACACACGTTGCTTCAGCGGAGTTGAATCGTTACTTATCGCCCTTGATCAGAAAAAAATCAAATGGGGGATCATGACTAATAAACCAGGGTTTTTAACCGATCCTTTAGTGGCAGCTATTCCCGCATTAAAAAATGCCAGTGTAGTAATAAGTGGCGACACATTAGCTGAAGCTAAGCCATCACCTTTACCACTGCTACATTGTGCAAAGCTTATGCAGGTAGAACCAAGCCGTTGTTTATACATTGGTGATGCACAGCGTGACATACAAGCAGGCAAAGCGGCAGGTATGCATACCGCAACGGCACTTTGGGGTTACATCCCAAGTATTGATGAAGCCAACAGCTGGAATGCTGATTTTAACTGGCAAAGCCCAATTGATGGTTTTAACCATATATAGTGCTATGTTAATTATTAAACACTATATATTGTGATTGTGTTAGTTTTCACACAAAGCCTGCTGATAAAAAAAGCAGTCAAAATTTATTTTTAAAATGAGTAAATTTAGCAGATCATTAGTTGATTTTTGCATATTTCAACTTAAATGATTGTTCGAAGGTGAGTGTCTACTAACACAAATGCGTTATCCCAAAGTTATCCACAAACAGGGGCAATTATGTCCCTTGCAAAACAACTCAGACCACACTATCTTGTGATCTCTAAATTGAACAACACCAGATATTGTGGCCAAATGTTATTCAATTAAATTCGCCAATACGGTGAAACCTATAATAAATGAGTATGTACCTTGCTTCGGCGAGGCATAAAGCATTGGTCAAAATACATAATTCCCAAGGAATACAGGCAAATGAACCAACAGTTATCTGTAAGCAAACGTGACGGGCGCAAAGAGCCTCTTGATCTGGATAAGATCCATCGCGTCATTGAATGGGCCGCCGAAGGTTTAAGCAACGTTTCGGTTTCGCAAGTTGAATTAAAATCGCACATTCAGTTTTACGATGGTATTCGTACTAAAGACATTCACGAAACCATCATTAAAGCAGCAGCGGATCAGATTTCAAAAGAATCGCCTGATTATCAATACTTAGCTGCACGTTTAGCTGTATTCCATTTACGTAAAAAAGCGTACGGTCAATTTGAGCCACCACGTTTATTTGACCACGTAACAAAAATGGTTGGCGATAAACGCTACGATGCTCACTTATTAGTAGATTACACAGAGCAAGAATTAGACGAGCTTGATGCATATCTTGATCATTCTCGCGATCTTAACTTTAGCTACGCGGCTGTAAAACAGCTTGAAGGTAAGTATCTCGTTCAAAACCGTGTATCGGGTGAAATCTACGAAAGTGCACAGTTTTTATATATTTTAGTAGCAGCGAGCTTATTCTCTGACTACCCACGTGAAACACGCGTTTCTTACATTAAGCGCTTTTACGACGCAGTATCGTTATTTAAAATATCTCTACCAACGCCAATTATGTCGGGTGTACGTACACCTACTCGCCAGTTTAGCTCGTGTGTATTAATTGAATGTGGCGATAGCCTTGATTCAATCAATGCAACGTCGTCAGCTATTGTTAAATACGTTTCACAACGCGCAGGTATTGGTATTAATGCTGGTCGAATTCGTGCGCTAGGTAGCCATATTCGTAACGGCGAAGCGTACCACACAGGTTGTATTCCTTTTTATAAGCACTTTCAAACAGCTGTTAAAAGTTGTTCGCAAGGTGGTGTACGTGGCGGCGCTGCAACATTGTTCTACCCGCTTTGGCATTTAGAAGTAGAGAACCTACTTGTACTTAAAAATAACCGTGGTGTGGACGACAACCGCGTTCGTCACCTAGATTACGGCGTACAATTTAATAAACTAATGTACTCTCGTTTAATTAAAGACGACTACATTACGTTATTTAGCCCATCAGATGTGCCTGGTCTTTACGATGCATTTTTTGAAGACCAAGCTGAGTTTGACGCGCTTTACGTAAAATACGAACAAGACGAATCGATTCGTAAAAAACGCATTAAAGCGATTGAGCTTTTCTCTATGTTTGCGCAAGAGCGTGCAAGTACAGGTCGTATTTATTTACAAAATGTGGACCACTGTAATACACACAGCCCGTTCATTGCTAAAGTTGCGCCTATTCGCCAATCTAACTTATGTTTAGAAATTGCATTGCCAACTAAGCCACTTAATAACGTAAATGACGAAGAAGGCGAAATTGCCCTTTGTACACTGTCTGCGTTTAACTTAGGTGCAATAGAATCACTTGATGAGCTCGAAGAGCTAGCTGAACTTGCAGTACGCGCACTTGATAACTTACTTGATTTCCAAGACTACCCAGTACCGGCTGCTAAAAATGCAACTATGGGTCGTCGAACGTTAGGTATAGGCGTGATTAACTACGCATACTACCTAGCTAAAAACGGTAAACGTTATTCAGATGGCAGCGCAAATGCATTAACACATAAAACCTTTGAAGCGATTCAATACTACTTGATGAAAGCATCAAACGAGCTTGCTAAAGAGCGTGGCGCCTGTCCTAAGTTTAACGAAACAACGTATTCACAAGGCATTATGCCAACAGATACGTATAAACGTGATTTAGATAAAATTTGTGATGAGCCACTTCATCTTGATTGGGATACACTACGTGCAAGTATTAAAGAGCACGGTATGCGTAACTCAACACTAAGTGCGTTAATGCCATCAGAAACATCGTCGCAAATCTCTAATGCAACAAATGGTATTGAGCCACCACGCGGACATATTAGCGTTAAAGCAAGTAAAGACGGTATTTTAAAGCAAGTTGTTCCTGAGTATGAGCGTTTAAAAGATCAATACGAGCTACTGTGGGACATTCCATCAAACGATGGTTACTTGCAGCTTGTTGGTATAATGCAAAAATTTGTAGACCAAACAATTTCTGCAAATACAAATTATGATCCAAACAAGTTCGAAGGCGGTAAAGTACCTATGCAAGTCTTATTAAAAGACTTACTAAGCGCGTACAAACTAGGTGTTAAAACCTTGTACTACCACAATACTCGCGATGGTGCCTCAGATATGCAAGAAGATACTCCAGAAGTGGAAGATGACGATTGTGAAGGCGGCGCGTGTAAAATATAACTGCTGATTTTTATTTTAAGCGGGCATTTAGCCCGCTTTTTCTGATAGTTTTTTGAGTGATAAACATGTCTTATACTACTTTTAGCCGAAACCATAATAACCAAATGCAAGAGCCAATGTTTTTTGGCCAAACTGTAAACGTATCTCGCTACGACCAACAAAAATACCCAATTTTTGAAAAATTAATCGAGAAGCAACTGTCTTTCTTTTGGCGTCCTGAGGAAGTAGATGTAAGTAAAGACCGTTTAGACTTTCAAGCGTTACCCGATCACGAAAAGCATATATTTTTAAGTAACCTCAAATACCAAACTCTACTTGATAGTGTGCAAGGTCGTTCGCCAAACGTTGCCCTACTTCCAATTGTATCGCTACCAGAGCTTGAAACATGGATAGAAACGTGGGCATTTAGTGAAACGATTCACAGCCGCTCATACACACATATTATCCGTAACGTAACACAAGCACCTGAACTTATTTTTGATGACATTGTTAGCAACGATAAAATTAGCGAACGTGCCGATGCCGTAACTAAATACTACGACGACTTAATCAACTCTGTATCGCTTTATAATTTATACGGTGAAGGCAAACACGAGATTAATGGTAAAACTGTTATCGTGAATTTGTTTGAGCTTAAAAAGAAACTTTACCTGGCTATGATGTCGGTAAATATTCTTGAAGCGATTCGCTTTTACGTAAGCTTTGCATGTTCGTTTGCGTTTGCTGAGCGTGAATTGATGGAAGGTAACGCTAAAATCATCAAGCTTATTGCGCGCGATGAGGCACTTCACCTTTCGGGTACTCAGCATATTTTAAACATTATGCAAGACGGTAAAGACGACCCAGAAATGGCGATTGTTGCAGCCCAGTGCCGCGACGAAGCGATTAAAATGTTTGTTGATGCTGCAGAGCAAGAAAAAGAGTGGGCTGAGTATTTATTTAAAGATGGTTCAATGATTGGCTTAAATAAACATATTTTATGTCAGTACGTTGAATACATTACTAATGCACGTATGACGGCGATTGGTTTGCCAGCACAGTTTGAAAATAACAGTAACCCTATCCCATGGATAAACTCGTGGTTAGTGTCTGATAACGTGCAAGTAGCACCACAAGAAGCAGAAATAAGCTCATACCTTGTTGGTCAAATAGACTCGCAAGTTGATGCATCAGAATTTGGTGATTTTGATTTATAATGAGTGACAAGTCTACTGCAAGTGTAACACTTGCAGAAAACAGCCAGTGTATAGAGTTTACCGCTGGCTGCCCTTCTCTTTTACACTGCTTAGAATCCATGAAAATAGACGTCGCATTCCAATGCCGTGAAGGTTACTGCGGCGCTTGTAGAGCAACGTTAGTGTCAGGTAGTGTTGAATATAACGAAGAGCCCCTTGCATTTGTGCGCGAAGGCGAAATACTCCTGTGCTGCTGTAAACCCAATGGCAATGTAAGTATTAATTTAAAGTAGTCTAAACGCTAAATACAGTTTATAAACGCCAATCTAATTGTTTGATACCCGATAACTAGCTCTTTAGCTTATTTACGTATCACTGAACGAGCTTTACACGCATTGAAACTGATGCGCTACGCCCTAAATTATCAACCACTCTTACGTCAAATTCGCCTACTTGCGGGTGCCAGAAAAAAGGCGTATCTCGCTCTACTTTACCAACAAAGCTGTTATCTACAAACCAATATAAAATACGTGAATCTGTATCTGTGATTGCGCTAAAAGGCAGGCCTTCTTTTTTCAATTTACTGGCTCTTATCGTGTAGCTAATTAAATTACTCGGGGATGTAATACTCGGTGCTGAGCCTCGTGTACTCGTGTCATTAATTAAGCATGAATCTAAATAAGGTGGAGGCTGGCGTTTAACAATGCCTGCTTGTTTAAATAATCTGACTAAGTCAGATGGCCAAAATTCATAAACTGCCTTTGTAGTTGTAGATTCAACATACTGACAAGCACGTAATCCCGATACTTTATCAATATAAATTTCACGATGTACATCGGACACTTTAATTGGCGACTTACCTGGAATAAAAAGCCCTTTTTCTGTTTTAGGGCAATGCACATTAGGTAAATCACCTGTTGTTGAACAAATATCTACTTCTGTAATATTTAAACCACCTGGTTTTATATTGCCTTTGATTAAGCCATAACTATCTAATGAACGTATTATTTCAAAAAATAAAGGCGCGGCTGCTTGTCGCCCAATAAAAGATGGGTGCCCTTCTCCTGAGAAATTACCCACCCATGTAGCTAAAACATACGGACCTACAATACCTACTGACCATGCATCGCGAAAAGCAAATGAAGTACCTGTTTTCCAATATACAGGATATGATTGTCTTCTTTCTTTTTGAAATGAAATTTCATCAACTGCACTATTTTTACTTAGCATTTGTAAAGTCAGGTAGGCTGCCTCTGGGCTGATGAGTTGCTTGATATGATTGTTTTGATTATTTGGGTTGTTTTCGTTAATAACAGTGGCGTCTTTTTTTAATATAACTTCATCCTTATACACCCCTAAATTAGCTAACATAGCGTATAACTTAACGAGCTCTAGCATCGTTACTTCAATGCCGCCCAGCGCAAGCGCTAAACCATAAAACTCTTTGGGCTGAAGCTTTTTAACATCGGCTGCAACGAGTAAATCGTATAGCCCAACTTTTTGTAAGCGATACATCAAATTAACAGCAGGCACATTACGGCTCAGCACTAGCGATTCAGTAGCCGATATAGGCCCTAAAAACTGCTGATCGTAATTCTCTGGTGTATATCCTCCAAAGCGTTTGGGGGCATCTTTTACAAGCGTTAATGGATGAATTAACCCTTCCTCTATAGCAAGCGCATAAATAAATGGTTTAAGGGTTGAACCTGGTGAACGTTTAGCTCTTACACCATTTACTTGACCGCTAATGTCATTATTAAAAAAATCCACAGAGCCTAATTCAGCAACTACTTCCATAGTTTTATAATTTAGTAAAATAGCAGACGTATTACTGAGCCCGTCTCTATGCCTGCGATTAATGTAATTTCTTGCATGGCGCTGAAGTAAGTTTTGTAAATTAAGGTCTATCGACGTTTTATATTCTCCATGCTTTAGGTGCGGGTACTCGCTTTGTAAATTATCAATAAAATGTGGGGCTTCAAAAGGCAAGTCTGAAGAGGCATATACCTTTATCGGTAATTGCATAGCTGCTAGCCAGTGTTTATCGTCTGGGTACTTTTCAAGCCAACGAGTAAACAGTTTTTTTCTTGTTTCTAGCAATACGAGTTTAGCCGATTTTTTAATGGGATTTCGTTTGGTTGGGTTTTGCGGGATTAAGCTAAGTAATAATGACTCAGGTAAATTAAGATCAATAGCTGGTTTCTTAAAATAAATTAAACTGGCTGCACCAACACCTTCAATATTTGATCCATAAGGCGCTAAGTTAAAATACGCCTCGAGTATTTGATTTTTACTGTAGTGTCGCTCAATTTGTAACGCTCGAAGTATTTGTTCTACTTTTCCAAAAATAACATGCGTGTTCATCCCAAAGTGCAACCGGGCTACTTGCATTGTTATTGTTGACGCACCGACTCGGTGACTTCTTTTAATATAGCTAGTATAAAACGCATTTATTAAAGCAATAAAATCGACACCAATATGCTCATAAAAGTCTTGGTCTTCATACAGTAAAGTAGCTTGTTGAATGCTCAAAGGGATTTTATCTATTGGCGTCCATAATCTATATCTATCGTCTGCGGCTAAATTTAAACGAAGTAATTTATCACTGCTATCGTAAAAAGCCGTTGAGTAAGCATTGGGCTGGGTAATATCAGGCTTTGGAGTAAACAAATACAACAGCACTGCAAGCAGTGCTGTTGTAAAAAAAGCCGTTTTTATTATAAAACTAAACTTTTTATTTAGCGGCGGTAACATCAAAACGACCCGATTTTGAGTGCGCTTTAATACTTAAATCATACATAGATTCAGCATAAGCCGATGGCACTACAAAGCTGCCAGATGCAGTAGCCTTAATCTTGTAAGTAAGCTCAGTCATGCTATCGCCAAAGCTGCCATATAATATAACGCGATCCTCTCGTATATCTTTATAATCAGAGGTCCAGCGATTATAACTATTGCGAACGCTGTCTCTGAGTACTTCAAACCCACCAGGTAGTAAATCAATAACAGCAACATCCGAAATATTTTTACCCGTTGTACTACGCACTCGTAATACAACGTTTAGTTCTTGACCTTGAACAGCGGTGGTTATCACATTACCTTTATCGTCTTGGTATTCTCTGACAACTTCTAAACCATTACTTAATGACTTTTGTGGCACGTTTGTATCAAAACCAGCTTGGCTCATCATGTAAAATGAGCGAGGTGGCGCTAATACATCAAGCGTTTTAACGTCATTTAAAAACGAGGCTTTAGGATAAGGTGTATAGGTTACGTCTAATGCCTTTTTTTCTGCCATTGTCGTTGTTGCCATTATTTTTACATCTTCAGGCTGGGCTTGTGATAACGCAACTTTTGAGTATGCCGTCATAGCAAGTACAGACCAAGCAGACGACAACGTGTTGTAGTCTCCTTTAAAAATAGGGTCAACGACATTAAACAAATCATCTTTAGTTAACTGCTTTAAGCGAGCAGGAAAATGTTTTGATAACAAATAAATATACTGTCCGTCGTGAGCTAAACGTGAGTCGTAAGCGCCCCAATTATCGTGTTGGGTATCTTGCCCAATTTTATAGCTATTGATCAGTGCTTGCGCTTTGTCGCTTGCACGTAATAGCTGATAAGTTGCGCCCATAAACGCGGACGTTATATCTTGTTGCCATACTTTGCTATTACTCGCATTTACACTTTTTTCTAAATCAGATAAGTAATTAGTTGTTACCTCACCTTGTCGTGTTAGCAAATAAATGGCATAAGCGCGGTTTCTGTCATTCGTCTCTAAAGATCCGCTCGCTATACTGCGCACACCTTCAAAACCACTGCTCCACATATCATAAGGTATTGCTACGCCCGCTTCTTTTGCATCTAATAAAAAATGCATAACATAAAGAGAAGAATAAATAGATGCACTAGAATTACCCGGCCATAACATAAATCTGCCATCAGGTAACTGACGTTGACGAAGGGTATCTATTAAGTTGTTTATACGCTCATGTTTATAAGATACATCGCCCATATAACTTGGGTGTTCTAAATAACTCAGCACCGGAAACACACTACTCACTACTTGCTCGGTACACATATGAGGAAAGTTATCTAAATAATTAATAAGACCATCAACAAGCGCTAACGGGCTTTGTGAAGCGGTAATATTATTTTGTGATAAGTTAGGATATAGCTGTCTCGAAACCGCTATTTCTTTTTTACCTGATTCACTAAAGCCACTTTCAAAGCTACTAACAAATGCAACCGCAGGGCGCACACTTAACGTTGCCGTGCGTTGGCTAACATTATCACCCGATAACGCAGTAAATGTAATTGATGCAGCGCCAAGCTTATCAAGCACTTTCACTCTAAACGTTAATGTGTCTTCTGATTTTTCATCAATATTTAGCGTTAATTTTTTATCGCTTATTATTTCAATGTTGCTTGAAGTAAGCGCTTCTACCGTAATTGGCAGTTGTTTACCTGAATCCTCAACGCCATTAGCAATACCAAGTACAATATTAAACTCATCGCCTGGTGCTGCTGTCGTTAATACATTAGGAGTTAATACAAAGGGCCCTTTCACAAGTGTTGTACTTTCTTTAACACCAACACCCTCGTCATTTACGGCAATAGCAATTACACGTACCTGACCTGCAAAAGTATCTGGGATAGTAAACGTATGTTTTTTCGTTTTAGCATCAGCCGATAAAATACCAGACCAAAATGCGACTGGTTTTTGTACCTTACGAGAAAACGGGTTAAGTTGCTTGCTCTTGCGGTTCATTGCCATTGAGTCAGCATAACCACCACCCGCAGCTGCAAGCTCTTGCACTAGTTTAAATTCAGGTAAAATAAGATCAACAATTTGCATAGTACTAACTTCTAAAGCACGTTTTTGTAAGAAGTGATTTAACGGCTTTGGCGTCCGATAATTCGCCACTTGTAAAATACCTTCATCTACAGCAAATAACAGAACACGTGAAGGTGATTTGGCACTATATGAAATGACTAAATCGTCACCTGGTTTTACTTTATCAGGTATGTTTACGTCAAAATCTATTGCGCGTTTACTACGATCAATCGCAAATGGTTTAACTGCGTAGCTTAATGGGCTTGTAAATATTTCTTTCGATTCGAGGCTTCGAACAAATGAAACATTAACATACGCATTGCCTTCTATCCCTTGAGGTAACGTTATTGTTTGTATGCTACTTGTTGTTTTACTCTCAAACCATTTAAAAGCGTGTACTTTATTGGTTTCAATTGTAATTAAACCCGAGCCAACATAAGGCGCTACAATACTTATTTCGATTGTTTCGCCAGGTTTGTAATCCGGTTTATTTAATTGAACTTGCAGTTCAGCATTTTTTTCAAGCTTACCCGCTAAGTTACCCGTGCCGGTTATCGTAAACGATACCCTACTGACGGTATTCCCTTTGCCATCAACGAGTTCTATTAAGTAATCACCTGGTTCAGCAGTGGGTAATTCGTAGTTTGCGCCATCTTGTTTAATGTAAAACGGGTTGCTTGATATCTGTTTGTTTTTTCTAACCGATTGGTACTTATAAGTGCCGTTATTTTGTTGCACCAACGTAGATACATATTGTTGTTCTATTAAATTTAGCGATAAATCATCACGAGCTACTTGCTCAGTTTCTGAATTAATATTAATAAATTTTACAACACGTTTTGACTCTTTTGATATGTAGCTTAAATCGCCATCGGCTTTATAACCAACTAACTGCTCAACGGGTGAAACAAGCACCGAGCTGCTTGCACGAACACTTTTACCACCGCCTTCTTCATACCCTTGTACTGCAAAATTTAACTGATAAGTACCTGCCTCATAGCGAGTTAAGTCAATATCAAATTCTGCCTTGCCTTGTTCATCAGTTTTGGTTTCGGTTAATGATTCATAACTGTGTCTAATATTTTTTCCTTCACTGTGGGGATCAGAAAACACATAATCTTTGTATTCATTAAAGTAAAAACCAGCTGGAGATAAATGTAAATCAGCAGTAACACGTCTATTTTGAGCAGGTGTACCAAATAAGTTTTGAAGGCTCACCAATGCTTTAAATTTTGAGCTGTTTACCCACCCCTTTGCAGATGATTGAGAAAATTGACTACTAATTTTCAATCTATCGGGTACAAACTCTTCAACTTTAAACTGAGTACTGCCTAATTGGTCGCGGCTATTATTATTTTTAATAAGTTGGACCGATACATAATACGTTCCGGTATTGGCGCTATTTTGTGTTTTAAAGTCAAAATCAAGCAATCCATACTTATCTAAGCTCACTCGTTTATTATAAACAGTTGTCCCTTTAGGATCGGTAATTATAAGTTCAAGCGGTATATCGCCCAGTTTTGCAAAGTTTTGTTGCTTCACAATCGTGGCAAGTTTAACACTATCGCCTGGTCGATAAATTCCACGGTCAGAAAAAACAAACGCATCTATTTTATTACTACCACTGAGCCCAGAACTTACACCGCCGGTATCAAACCGAGAGTAGTTAACCATTCGAGCATAGCGATTATAAGGAATAAAAGACATGTCACTTTTAGTTTCGACTACAAAAGCAACGGGAGTTTGATCATCAGTAAACCACGTTGTGTTGTCGAAAAATGCGTGCCCCTCAGAATCTGTTTTAGCATTTAAAATAACTAATCCGTTTTTACCCAATAACGACACCTTCGCTTTTGCTACCGGTTTTCCTGTTTCAATAGATTGGACAAATATATCGCGAGATCCATCTGCATTATTTTTTACCAAAATACCTAAATCAGTAATAAGGATAAGTCGTTTTTCTTGGGGTCCATATACGTAATTATCTTCTGTATTTAACGCTTGAGCATTTATAAAAAATAAGCCTAAACCAACTGACTCATTATACTTACTACTCAAATCAATAGATGAATAGACCGCTTTTTTAGGGTGCTCCGATTTAAAATTAACTTGTCTGGTAAAAATTGAACTTATGTTTTCTTCTGTAAAGTAATAATTATTAAATTCTGGATTAGAAATATCACCACTGGTTTGACTTATAAGGTGGTTAATTTGATTGGCTTCTACCCTACCTACTTTAACTTGAAGTGCGTTTACACCGCGGGTCAAAAATGACAATTTATGATCGCCATTTTTTGATAATATAGAGCCCTTAGACATAATATTTACTTGTGTCGGATAAGCCGGCGTATCTAAAATAGTGTCGTATTTATTCACCATCGTAAACTCACCCGTCGACTTTAATCCCTTATCAATCGCGATATAAACTTGCTGGTTTTGAGGGGCGTCAAACGTAAAACTGTGTAACTTAGTTGTATCTTGCGCGGTAGGAATAGCATTTAACTTAACTTTTTGAGATTGCTTAAGCACTGCATCAGTAACCTCTCGTGGACTACCGAAGTACTTATAATTACCTTTTGAATCTTTAGCCGGTAATACGTAAGCAGTCGTTTTACTAACCACATCTTGCGATGAAATATCATCTGTGAAGTCTAAAACAAGTGTTTGTTCGGGCTCCCCTTGCGTATTTTTTACCATCAACACTTTGGCAGTATTTACTCTAAAAAAGCTATTTACACTTGGGATCAACACAGCGTCTTTAATCTCTACTGTTGTTTGAGAAGGACCCATAACCGGCTTTACACCGTTATTAAGAACAAAATACAGATAGCTTTCGGTATCTTGAATACGTATTTGCTCTGAAGTAATGTAAATCTCTCGTTGATGCTTGTCGTAAGTAACATCAAATTTATATTGTGCGAGTTCGTTCTTGCCATCTTGCTCAAGTGATTGAGTCAGCTTTAGATTGTTTTTTATGGTGCTTATATCTGTTGGGTGAGTCGCTTTTAATGTTGCAACCACCTTGTGACTTTTTTTAACGTTAGGGTCTTGATAAAAAGCGAGCGAGCTTAGTGTTAGTTCAAAGTTGGGAGTTTTAAATACATGCTCATTATCGCTTAGATGTATATCACTTTTAAAAATAGATGAATCAAAACGTACCTTATATTCTTGCCCTGCTGACCAATCTTGTTTTGGGATAAATTTAAGCTGGCTTTCACTATTCCAAGACCACTGTCCAATTAGCTCAGGCGTGACTTTTATACCTGTGGGAATCACTTTGCCAACAAGCGCAAGCTTTGCGACAGAGTAAGACACTGCATCCGTGTTTTCTACATCATCTAAAACGGGAGTAAAATCAATATAAAGCGGTTCAGGGTTTAAAACATCAGATAAAGTGGTAACAGCAGGTGTAGAGTGAGTTGCTTTGTAACTAATTGGCTGTGGTAAGGAAAGAAAAAAACAATAGCCTGCTATAATTAATATCAACATTAGCACGGCGCTAAAAAATGCTGTTTTGCGCTCTTTAGCAAACCTAAGCACATTATTTATAGCAGTAATTAACCATTTCGGTTTATGCCAAATAATGACACCAAATACATTTAAAATAACAAAAAATGTGGTCAGTAAAACCCACACACTGCCAACTGTTTTTTCGGTTACATTCACGTTGCCAAGTAAGCTTGCAACCAAACTAAACAAAACCGTTCCTATGGCTGAAAAAGCAATACTCATAAATAAACTAGCTATTTTGGGAGCGAGTTTACTTTGTTTAAGATTAACCTCTTTTGGGTTAGCCTCTTTTGAATCGGTTTTTGTATTCACGTTCAAAATCCTTTTTCTTTATACTGCAATATCAATAAATGAGAGAACTCATACTTATAATCTGGTTATTTATATTCTTGTGGGACGAAACGGTAATGCCCCGTAATTTTAAAATCGAAAAGCATGTCGCTTTTTTCAGGTCCTCGACCAATATTATGAACAATTAATGGATTCCCTGTGTCTTTTGCTAACTCATTCACAACCATACCAATGTGCGGCAAATTACCTGGCAGCATCCACGTTACAATGTCACCCGTTTTATAGTCGTTCACGTTACTTGATTTAGCGAGCACTTGGCCATGATTTTTAAAGTAAGCCTGTAAGTTTGGCACACGGCGGTGGTCTATATTTTTATCCGGTTTGGTTAAACCCCAAATACGCTTAGAGGGATATAGCTCAAAGCTTTTTAACATGTCCTCATGCACAAGCTTTTGCAAATCAATACCTAAAAGTCGATATGATCGAATAACTACATCGGTACACACCCCTACATTAGCGGGCACATCGCCACCCGGATAAGTAATAGAGCGATAAGACCCATCATAGGTAACGTTATGTGTTGTTCTTTCAAGTAACGCAGCCACAATATCGTCATCAAACGATGCCGCATAGGCATTTACACTAAGTAAGCTCAGTAAAAAAAAGTAAAGCGTGTCATATGCAATCCTTTGAAAATGTTAATTAACTACAACGCTTGAACCACGTGTTCAGGCACGTTTATTTTATTGCCATTATTTGTAAAGTGCTTATCAAGACCATACGCCATTACTTCAAGTGGTGCAGCATCATAACCAACCTGCTGAATTTCGGTTATGTAACGCAACATAAAAGCCCCTGCACCAAGTTCACTCCATTGGGCTACGTGAACAAGTTCATGAAAATGCACAGCTAAATTATCAGCTACGTAAGGAAGCATGTAATAAGTGTTTTTGTATGTGGTGCCTGCGGCATTCATGTCAATAAAATCGTCTAATCCCATTTCACGCAAAAAAGGAAAGTTAGGTTTGGGTATTTCATCGACAATAACGTAAAAGGCATTTTTTTAAAAATTCGACAGGATAAAACCCTGCAAACTCACTATCAAATTTCTCACAGCTAATTCTTTGGGTTTTATATTTAATATTTGTTGCATCAATCCATTGTTCTATTTGTTCGAGCACGTCCTTCCTCCAAAATACTCACTTAACATTGTATAAATGTTGTAAGCCAACAACTCAATTGTAACAAAAGTAAATTAACGAATCTCTTTTTAAAGTACAAAAAGCTGCTAAAAAACCACTTACCCTCTAATCAACTATATATTTGGTAATGTGCTTTAAAAACACAGGTATTGTTACTGTGTCCTTATTAGTAGTAACTTGTAATTATTAACTGAATACAATTGTGTAAATAACGGGTCTGGTAAATTAATAAAGCGTCATTACCAAAAATAACGAGTTTACTTATGCACCCAGATATACAAAAAAATCTTAAAGTAAAACCTGCTCACATCGTCTCATTTATTGTGTTTTTATTAGTTTCAATGTCTACGCTTACCGCTCAGGTATATGCCGCTGATGCTGTATGGCCTTCAAAAACCGCTTACAAATATGCAAATGTAAACGGTAAAAAGATATTTTACCGAGAGGCTGGCATCCAGAATAAGCAAACCATTTTGCTTTTACATGGCTATCCGTCGTCTTCACATAGTTATCGTGAGCTAATTCCGCTTTTATCAGGGCGTTATCATGTTATAGCACCTGATTATTTAGGTTCTGGTTACAGCGAACGCCCAAACCCAGAAACTCAAAAATATACTTTTGAATTACTAGCTCAATACGTTGAAGGGTTACTAACAACGCTTAAAGTAAAGCGCTACAGCCTATATATACAAGACTTTGGAGCACCTGTAGGCTTTAGAATGTTGTTAAATAACCCTAATAAACTTGATGCACTTATTGTACAAAATGGTAATGCGTATTTAGAGGGGCTAACCGTAGCGAGGCAAGCATTTTTTAAAGCCGCGAATGAAGATAGTTCGAAAGCTCAGCAAGATAAAATTTATTCGTTCACGTCTGAACAAGCCATTATTAATAAGCAGTATTTACGAGACGTACAAAGTAACCCAGAAGTGATGAGCCCAGATAGCTGGACGCACGATCTTCACTTTTTACAAACCAAATCCGATAGAGTAATTCAAGTTCAATTGCTACGAGATTACTACAACAACCTTCTCGACTATCCAAAGTGGCAAGCTTATTTACGCAAGTACCAACCACCAACGTTAATTGTATGGGGTAAAAACGATCCTGCGTTTATAGCCGCAGGCGCTAAAGCATACTTAAAAGATATACCGAACGCTGAACTGCACTTACTCGATTCAGGGCACTTTAGTGTTGAAGAAAAACCAGTAGAAATTGCAAAGTACATTGTCGATTTTATGAATAAGCTAGCTCAATAGTAAGCCTTTTCTTTTAGTTTAGTATTTATAGCGAACATAAAAAAGCGCTGAGGGTATAAACCATCAGCGCTTTATTAAGCTCAAGCTAAATCCACAAAAATCACATTTAATATGGATAAGTTATGCTTTTATGTATTTAACCTTCTTCTTCAATAAGCGACTCTAGTAGGTCGTGTATTTCAGCTTTAAGCTCTTTGTCTTCAATTTTATTGGCGCTGACTTTAGCATTTTGAAGGTTTTTAATAGCTTCATCTTTTTGGCCAAGCTCAAGCTGTAATGTAGCCATTGAAAAAGAAACCGACGACATGTGATCTTTGTTATTAATCGCAATCGACTTTTCTAATGCTTTTTCGTAAGTAGTAATTGCCTCTTCTAACTCTTCGGTAAAATCAGCTAAGGTTTCCCATTGTACAGGGTGATCTTTTGAGGTGTTTTCGTTTTCAATACAAATAGCTTTTAATTGAGCAAATAACGACTCAAACTTTTCACGGTTATTTTTATTAGCAGCTGTCATTAGCTCTTCTGCTAAGTCATGTACCGCTTTATATACTTTTGTATTCATCATCACTGGTTATCCTTTAATGCAGCTAAACTCATTTACTCACTCAATTTAGCTAAAATGTATCATTACAGTCATTATAAAACGTATTTAAACAACTGATTTATTTAATTTGGTGTATAGCGTAATAATACATTAATAATGAACATCGCGTAGGCGTTAAACACTCTGTGATTAAACTTTATCGCAATTACTCTTGGTAAACTTACACGCTGAATAAACTTGCAACCCAATCCAATGTAAAAATGGTCGTAAACACTTTAAGTGCAATGACAACTGAAAATAATAGGATGATTGCCGCTTTAGCTTTGCTACTTTTAAGATTGTTCCAATACAATAACTTTGCATTAAATTCTGTTTTTAACTTAGTGACAGCCTCTTTCATAATAACGCCCTGCTTAGGTATCTGCGCTCAGCAACATTTAACAATCACACAGTTGCTCAAGCGGGGTTTGTAACATTTTCGCTACCTTTAGAGTAAACCATTAAATAAAGCTTGTACTATATAAAATGTAACAAAGGGTTTTAACTTAAGTTATTGTATCTAACTATTGTTTACACACCCAAAAATTAAAGGATGGGTAAATTCAGTAGAGCGTTAATAATAAATTTGGTGCTACACTAATAACTAACTTAAATTCGTTAACAGCCAACTAAATTAGCCAATTATGAAAGAATGCAACCAGTGTGGTAAATGCTGTATTAAATATGGCGGCGGCGATTTAAGCGCAACAAAAGAAGAAATAGATTTATGGGAGCTTTTTAACCCCGAAATTTATGAATACGTTAAAAACAACGAAATTTGGTTTGACCCAAAAACAGGCTTAAGACTTCAAGTGTGCCCATTTTTAGAAATTGCGCCTAAAAAAGATCCTCTCGCTAAAAATATGTATACCTGCAGTATTTACCTCGACCGCCCAGAAGACTGCCGCCACTACCCTAGCCTTATTTCAGAGATGATCCGCGACGAATGCGAAATGATTGAATCTGTAGATATAACAAATCAGACAAGAGCGCAGCATAAACTAGATGCGATAATGATAGATAGCCGCTATTAAATACATAGATTTACCGGCTAGCGCTATGAGTTCTTCGGTCAAATAGATAAGTTTCCTATTCACAAACCTATTATTTGAATTTTTATAATATTGGCTTAATCGTCATTTTTTGATTATTCATCGCAAAACACAAAGTTATACTATAACATTGTTGATTCGTTAATTTTGCGGTGTTATATTATATCACAACATAATAACCACGAACCAATATATCCATGACAAAGTTAACATTAATCTCCTCTGCTATTTTTTCTGTTTTATGTTCTCAATCAGCTTTGGCTGCAACCGTTACTGGTAAAGTAATGGATGATAAAAATCAACCAATTAAAAATGCCTCTATCCATGTCCATGGCAAAAACCAAAGCGTTAAAAGTAATGATTTAGGCGAGTTTGCTATCGATATAGATGCAAACAGCCAATTACATATTAGTAAAGACAACTACATAGACTCTCGTATTACTGTTACCGAATCTTCAAATAATCTGTCTGTGTCACTTAAACCAACATCGGTTGAAACAGTGGTTGTTTATGCCTCTGCACTTCATAAGAACAGCCTAGAAATGATATCGCCAGTAAGCGTGCTCTCAGGTGATGAATTAAGAAATAAATCTAAACCAACACTTGGCGAAACTCTTAAAGGTTTACCAGGCGTAAATGCAAGTTACTTTGGCCCTGTATCATCAAGCCCAATTATTCGTGGTTTAGATGGCCCTCGCGTTAAAATCACACAAAATGGATTAGATGCCAGCGATGCGTCGCGTATTGGCCCAGACCACGCGACATCAAGCGACAGCCTAGCGGCAGAACAAATTGAAGTGTTGCGCGGTCCAAGTACCCTACTTTATGGCTCTGGTGCAATTGGTGGCGTTGTAAACGTGGTTGATAACCGTATTCCTACTAGCAACATCGACGAGCTTACAGGCGCTGCTGAATACAGCCACGATACGGTGTCAAATTCAAACACCGTAGCTGCAAAACTTGAAACAGGTAATGAAGGCTTTAACTTTCATTTTGATGGTACTAAGCGCAGCGGCGATGATTACCAAACACCTACCTTTACTATTGCCGACGATGATGGCGATGTTGAAACCGAAAGCTCGGTAGAAAATACTTTTATTGATAGCGAAACACTCAACTTTGGTACCAGCTATGTTGGCGATCACTTAACGATTGGTTTTTCTTACGGTAGCATTGAGACTGATTACGGTATTCCTGGGCATGAGCATCATCACGATCACGAAGGTGAAACTGAAGAAGAGCATGCTGAACATGAAGATGAAGCTGCTGAAGAGCCAGTTTACGCACATTTAGAGCAAGACCGCTGGCAAGGGCTTGTAAGTTACGCTCTTCATAATAACTGGATTGAAACCATCAACCTACGAGTTGGCTATACAGATTATTCACACAGCGAAATTGAAGATGGCGAAATTGGTACTACTTTTAAAAATAAAACGACTGAAGCACGTTTAAATGTAGAGCATAAGTTTGCTAATTGGCACGGAATGATGGGCTATCACTACAGCGATTCTGACTACGATGCAATTGGTGAAGAAGCATTTACACCCGCGAGTGTAACTACAACTAACGCATTATATTTACTAGAAGAGCGTGAATTTGGCGACGTGACAATAGAGCTTGGTGCACGTGTAGAAGATTACAAAATTGAAAGCCAAATCACGGCACACGAACATAGCCACGATGAAGTAGAAATAGATCATAGCGACGAAGAAACTATTGGATACAATAAAAGCTTTACCAATTTAAGCGCCTCTGCCGGTGCCATTTGGCAGTACAAGCGGGGTCATAGTATTGCGACAAGTATTTCTCATTCAGAACGAGCACCACTTTCGGCAGAGCTTTTATCAAATGGTTTACACATTGCAACTGGCACTTATGAGCTAGGTCTTGGTTACAACATTGAAGATAATGAAGCGCATTTTGAGCCAGAAAATATCAAGCAAGAAACTTCAACAAACCTAGATTTAAGCTTTAGGCGTTTTAGCGGTGATTTTGGTTACACCGTTAACTTTTTCTATAACGATATTAAAAACTTTTATTTCCAAGAAAATACGGGTTTAGTTTACGATGAAGAAGATGGTTTAGAATCAGCTATTGGTGCACATGACGATGCTGTTGCGGTTTATCAGTTTACAAGTAAAGACGCAGAGCTTTATGGAATTGAGTTTGACGCACATTACCAAGTAACCCCAAGCGCTATGGTTAAAGTATTTGGTGACTCAACTCGTGCAAAACTAAAAGACGACGAAGGCAACTTACCGCGCATCCCTGCCAATAAATTAGGCTCTGAGTTACAGTACGATTTAGGTGACTTACAACTAACACTGACGGGTACTCATTACTTTGATCAAAACGATGTAACTGCATTTGAAACAAAAACGGACGGCTATACGTTATTTGATGCACAAGCTAATTACCAATTAGATTTAGGCAGTGTAGATGCACAGCTTTATATAAACGTGGATAACATTACTGATGAGTTAGGCTTTGTGCATAGCTCATTTATTAAAGATAAAGCCCCACTACCAGGCAGAAACTTCCGCTTTGGTGTTCGTGGTTATTTTTAATAATTAAAAATAGTTTTTAGTTTATATATTTCAAACCGCATTTTATTAATGCGGTTTTTTTATTTTTAGAATATATAATATCAACACGCAGTAATACTTAATCGATTTGAAGGATTAAACCTCACGCTAACTGCGTTAAGAATTTCTGATATACGACTGCATGGATGCAGGAGGTAGAGCAATGCAAGAGCAATTAGTGGTAACAACTAAACAACGAAATTTTTGCCTTGTTACCGACACAATTTTCTTAGCGAAAAATAGATCACTTAATTAAGCTAATTGGTATAAAACTCTTAAATTACAAACACAAAAAAGCCGTATTCAAATTGAATACGGCTTTTTAAATTCTTAAATTAAAATTTATTTAATTTAAGAAATGATTTCGTGTAGCTCAACATCAAATACAAGCGTTGAGAAAGGTGCGATTGCAGCACCTGCGCCACGTTCACCATAAGCAAGCTCATGAGGAACGTAGATACGCCATTTAGTACCTACAGGCATCATTTGTAATGCTTCAGTCCAGCCTTTGATCACGCCACCAACTGGAAATTCAGCTGGTTGACCGCGCTCGTATGAGCTATCAAACACAGTACCGTTAATAAGTGTACCGTGGTAATCAACACGTACTGTAGACTCAGCTGTTGGCTTTTCGCCTTCGCCAGTTGCTAGTACTTCGTATTGAAGACCAGACTCAGTTACTGTGATTTCAGGACGTTTTGCGTTTTCTTCTAAGAATGAAATACCTTCTGCAGAAAGTACTTTAGACTCTTCTTCACGACGAGCTTGAATCTCTTCGTTTATTTTTTCAAATGCAGCTTGGATCTCAGGGATCTCAACTTGAAATGCGCTACCAGCGTACGCATCTTTCATGCCTTCAAATACTGAATTTAGGTTTAAGCCTTCAAAAGGATTAGACTTAAGTTGCTCACCCATTTGTAAGCCAATACCGTAACTTGCTTTTTCAGCATCTGTAGTAAAATTATCTGACATAATGTGTTTTTCACGTTTTGTTAGTTAAAAGACGCGACTATGCTATCACAAAATAAACCGCGTTTGGGGCTAGTTTTTGCTGAGTTTTAGCTTAATTAGGCCAACAATATAACTACAAAGCGGCAAACTGAATAAAATTCCAACAAGTAGAGGCATTGTTAGTAATCCTGATTCGCCAAACAGTAAAAATGGCACTACAAGCAGCCCTATACAACCAATAAAAACAGAGCCAATAACTGGCCAATGCTTATCGTATTTGGTAATAAGATGGGCAGCTAAAACATTAAAACCAACACCATAAATTAAACCGGTAATTAATGGATACTCTGGTTGAGCGTCTATAGCCATTTTTACTAATAAGCTAATAGCACTTTGATAGCAGTAACCAAATACCGTCCATAATAAAAGATGTTTTATTAATTTCTGCGAGGTTGGTAGGTTTGTTGCTTTAGTCATTTAGAAACTCCACAAAGCAAAAAACCGCCCATAAGGCGGTTTTTTTAAATAATGGTGGAGAGATAGGGATTTGAACCCTAGATGGGCTATAAACCCATGCCGGTTTTCAAGACCGGTGCATTCGACCACTCTGCCATCTCTCCGCACGGCGCGAATAATATGGCTAAATACATAACTTGTAAAGAGCTAAATAGAAATTAATAGAAAATATTAACATATTGGATAAAATAGACCCACTTTGTTCTTTTGTTAAGCTCTTCACTTTAATAAAAGTGTAGTTAATGGACTAAAGTTAAACACATTAATAATATTGTTTAGGTCTACGTGCAATCCAAGAGCAGATTAAACAAGCCAATATACTCAGTGCGGTAAAGGTAACGCCTTGAAAAATTAAATCGAATCGATTTAAATCATCACTTGGTACTACAACAAACATAAAAGCAGGTAGCACACTAAGCGATAAAACGTAGCAACATACTTTAAAAGCACGCCCAAAGTCGAAACGTTTGGACTGGTGCATCCACCATGTTAACAACACAAGCATACCCATCGCTGAACCGGCTATAAAGTGTGATGCATTTGTGCTCATTGCAACATACAGTGTTACAAAAGCACCAATGATTCCCCAAATTGACCATGCTAGCCAATTCTCTTTTTCACGTAAAAATAAATTTCCCATAGTTTTCGTCTTCTTTATCGTTATTTTTATTAAGACTTTCCATAATGTATCAAAAAACAACCGATTAAAAAACAAACTGAAGAAGATTTAGTAAATTTAGTGCTTCCAAGCGCTTCTTACAGCCAAGTCATTAACTTTTAAATAATACTCTTTGTAACCTTAATGAATTATGACTATGTAAGTTGCGCAAAGTTCATACTATTTCACAAATTACTAAAATAGTTTTCTGGCTTATGGCGAGGCGACTTTTTACAATCGACTTCGGGTGTACCTATATATAAATACCCTACTATTTCATCTTGCTCATGTAAGTTAAGCGCTTTTTTAACCGCGCTACTTTGTGCAAAGTAGCCTGTGCGCCAAACACCGCCTAACCCTTGGGCAAATGCAGCTTGTTGCATCGCTAATACACTACAGCCTGCGCTTTGTACTTGTTCTATTCGAGGAACTTTTGGGTGTTCTTGATATTTAGCAATTGCTATTACAATCATAGGCGCACGAAGGGGAAGCTCTTTAGCACGGTTAATTACTTTTTCTGTCTGTTGCTCTGCCACTGCACTTTGATGGTAAATTTCACCCAGTTTATTGCGAGCATCACCTTGAGCAACAATGAACTGCCACGGTGCTATACAGCCATGATCAGGAACACGTAATGCTGCTTGCTTAATTATGTCGAGCTGCTCAGGCGTAGGGCCCGGCTCTGTTAGTTTAGAGTCTGATTGGCGGGTAAGTAAAAGCTCGATAGCGTTCATAACGATTCCTCAAAATTCAAAACGCTAGAGTAACATTTAAACCCTTAAAAAATAAATACCGAGAAATTAAAATGCAAAACGGCCGCAAAGGGTTAAGCTATGCGGCCGTTAGTAAAGTAGATTAAATACGTTATTCTTTTACAATATTTCGCCTTAACCAGTAATCTATACTAACAAAACGCCCACCGCCCATAAAAAACAAGCTAAGAAGCATAGCAAAATAAATTGCCGAAAATTCTATACCGTTGTTTAAAATAGACGGCTTGCCCTTTTCGTATAGATAATCAGGAAAACCGTGTTCTTCAACTAAGCCACGAATTTTACCTATTCGGTCTTGTACTTCTAGTGAGTTTTCAAGGCTTTCTTTAGCGCCCGGAATTGATAACCAATCGAGCACTTGCGCAGCACTTGTTTCTGGGTTAGTTGGTGCTATTGCAAACCAACCATTATGCCAATGCACTGAGGTTGCAGCGACAACCATTGTGAACATAAGTGGGATACTGACCAAGCGAGTTAAAAGGCCAAGTAATAAAAACCAACCTCCTAAAAATTCACTCCAGCCAGCTAAAAAAGCTAGTAAGTCAGGAAACGGTAATCCTAAACCCCATTCATTATTACCAAACCATTGAACTACATCTGGAGATGCTAAAAAGTTATCAAAGAAACCTTCTGTCTCACCGCTTATAGCAAGTTTGTTATAACCTGCAATGATCATAACAGGGGCTAAAATCAAGCGAAATAGCAATGCAGGTAAACCATCTAAAAATGATAGTTTACCCAATATTGCATCATAAAGATTGGTTAGTTTATTCATGCGTATCCTGTGTGTTCACTGTTTATTAAGTTATAGACTATAAACAGCAAAGACCGCATGAATTGATAAACTATTTCAATTTATTTACAAAGGTTAAATACTTCTAGCGACCTGAAGTGCTTCAAAAATAGCGCGTTTAGCATCAATAGCTGCAGCTAGTTTAGCTCCGCCTATAACATGTACCTTTGCGTTATCTGTGTAATTTTCTAGCACTTCGTTATTAGAAACCTGGCCAATACAGGCAATAACAGTGTCTACTGGCAGCACTTGAGTTTCACCAGCAACATTAATAGTTAGTCCGCTTTTATCAAAGCTTTGGTATTGGCAATCAGCAATTTGCTTAACGCCATGCTGCTTAGCAACTTGGCGATGTATCCAACCCGTTGTTTTACCAAGCTCGCTACCAAAACGACCCGTACTGCGTTTTAACATATACAATTGACGTTCGTCTTTATGAGGTTGGGCTTCACACTCAATCCCCCATTGCGTTTTAAACTCGCTAATAGTTTGCGATTTATGTTCGCTTAAAAACGCAACCATATCAAAACCTATACCACCGGCACCTAAAATAGCAATTGATTTACCTAGCTCTACTTCGCCGCGTATAACTTCGTCATAAGCAAATACACGCTTATCATCGCTACACTTAATAGAGGCTTCACGCGGCCTAACGCCAGTTGCAAATACGATGTCATCATAGTTTTTAAGCATTGAATCGTCATAAGCTTTACCAAGCTCTACAGTTACTTTTAATCGCTCAAGCTCATTAGTGAAGTAAGTAAGAGTATGGTTAAAGTCTTCTTTACCTGGTATTTGCATAGCTAAATTAAATTGGCCACCCATTTGCGGTTTTTGATCAATTAACGTGACGTTATGCCCTTTTTGAGCCAAGTAACAACTTGCCGATAAACCAGCGGGGCCTGCACCGACTACTAATACGTTTTTAGCTTTGGTTGCTTGCTCTAACGGGTAATCTAGCTCAAATGCAGCTTGTGGATTAACTAAACACGTAGCACGTTTATTTTTAAATACGTGATCTAGACAACCTTGGTTACACCCTATACAAATATTAATTTGCTTAGATTGATTCTTTGCGTATTTATTAAAAAACTCTGGATCGGCAAGTAGCGGCCTTGCCATCGAAATTAAATCAGCCTCGCCTGCATTTAAAATATCGTTAGCTATTTCTGGAGTATTAATTCGGTTAACAGCAATAACTGGCACGCTCACCACGTCTTTTAAACGTTTTGATGCTTCTTTAAATGCACCTGGCGGCACCATACTCGCAATAGTTGGTACACGCGCTTCGTGCCAACCAATACCTGTGTTAAATATATCAACACCCGCTTTTTCAAGCTCGGTAGCTTGTATGACAACTTCCTCTGGTGTTGAACCGTTTGGGATTAAATCAATAACCGACAATCTAAAAATGATTAAGAATTGCTCAGATACTTTTGCTCTTACAGCTTTAACTATTTCAAGCGCAAGTCGCATTCTATTTTCTAGGCTGCCACCAAATTCATCTTCACGTTTATTGGTGTGCGGCGCCATAAACTCATTAATCAAATACCCTTCAGAACCCATAACTTCAACGCCATCGTAGCCAGCTTTTTCAGCCATATAGGCAGAGTGCGCAAAGTCTTTAATTGTTTTCTTAATCGAGCCAAGCGACATCGCTTTAGGTTTATAAGGATTAATAGGTGCTTTTATTGCACTTGGTGCCTGATTGAATGGATGGTACGCATAACGTCCAGCATGTAATAATTGCAAACAAATTTTTCCGCCGTGTTTATGCACAGCATCTGTGTAAGCGCGGTGCTTAAATACATCGTAATAACTATTAAATGAAGATGAAATAGGTGTTAATTTGCCACATAAATTAGGGCTGTATCCGCCCGTAATTAACATTGCGGTACCGCCTTTTGCACGTGCTTCGTAAAATGCACGTAAGCGTTTGCGGTTATGCCATCCCTCTTCAAGGCCTGTATGCATTGAGCCCATCACTAAGCGGTTACGTAATTGTGTGTGTTTTAGTTGTAATTGTTGTTCTAACATCTTGTGCCCCGTTAACTGGTCTAACCTGTATACATTAGCTAATTCTGCTTTAATGGCAAGTAATAAGCAATATGTGCCTTCATTTAATTAAAAAAAGCCATAAAAACATGTATTAATAGCACCTCATAAACACTTCGTTACGATTTAGCAGTTAAATTTATTTTTATTCTAGGCTAAGATGGAACTAATGTATTAACTGTACCAAATTAAGGAGCTATTTTGATAGCAAAGGTATTTAAAGGTATTTGGGCTGGAATTAACTTTTCTCGTCGTTTAATACTCAACATTCTGTTTTTATTACTGGTAATTGTTTTCTTAGTGTCACTCTCAAGTGACGACGATAAAATAATAGTTGAAAATGGCTCTGTGCTTAGGCTTAACCTAAATGGCCCTATTGTTGAAGAAAAAACATACATAGATCCGGTCGAAGCTGCAATTAGTGATGCTACTTCTGGTTCTGAAGCGCCAAGCGAAATATTACTTGACGATATTGTTGAAGTAATAAACGAAGCGACTAAAGACGATCGCATTACGGTGATGCTGCTTGATTTACAAGAAATGCCTAAAGCGCATTTAAACAAACTTAAGCAAATTACCAATGCTATCGATGCATTTAAACAAGCTGGCAAAAAAGTGATTGCATCGGGTTATTACTATACCCAAGCACAATACTATATTGCATCACATGCTGATGAAATAGCTATGCACCCATACGGTAGCGTAGGTATTGAAGGTTACGGCATGTATCCGCTTTACTTTAAAGATGCACTTGAAAAGCTTGAAGTAACGCAGCATATTTTCCGTGTTGGTACATTTAAGTCAGCAGTAGAACCTTTCATTCGTAACGACATGTCTGAAGCAGCCAAAGAAGCTAACCGTGTTTGGTTAGGCGCTCTTTGGAGCGAATACAAACAAGATGTTGCTGCGGTTCGCCCATTTGATGAGTCAAATTTCGACGAGACAATGGACGTATATCTTGAAAAAATGAAAGCTGCAGATGGCGATGCAGGTAAATATGCACTTGACCACCAGTGGGTTGATTCTTTAAAAACAAATCAACAAGTTCGCAAACAATTAATTGATTTAGTTGGCGCACAAGAAGATGGCAAAACATTTAAGCAAGTTTCATTTCGTGAATACTTAAGCTTAGTTAAACCACCGATTGAATTTGATAACCCTATTACCGAAAAAGTCGCCGTTGTAGTTGCTAAAGGTACAATTGTGGATGGTGAGCGTAAAGCTGGAGAAATTGGTGGCGACTCTACAGCAGCCCTACTTCGTAAAGCACGCCTTGATGACAAAGTTAAAGCGGTCGTACTGCGCATTGATTCAGGTGGCGGTAGTATGTTTGCCTCTGAAGTTATTCGTGCAGAAGTATTAGCGCTTAAAGCTGCTGGTAAGCCTGTTATTGCCTCTATGAGCTCTGTAGCTGCATCAGGTGGTTATTGGATTGCCTCTGCTGCAAACGAAATCTGGGCAGCACCGAGTACTATTACAGGTTCAATTGGTGTATTTGGTACGTTTATGACATTTGAAAAAACCTTATCTAAAATTGGTGTTTATTCAGATGGCGTTGCAACAACCGAAATGGCTGGTTTTTCTATCACTCGTCCCCTAAACGAAAAAATGGGTCAAGTAATTCAGATGAGCGTTGAAGAAGCATACGGTCGCTTTTTGAATGTTGTCGCTGATGCCCGTAATATGACGCCTGAGCAAGTTGATAAAATTGCCCAAGGCCGCGTATGGATTGCATCTCAAGCACTTGAACTAGGTTTAGTAGACAAACTTGGTGATAAACAAGATGCTATAAAAGCAGCCGCAGCACTTGCAAAACTGAATCACTATGAAGTTAAAACCATTAAACAAGATTTAAGCTCGCAAGAAAAAATGATTCAAAATATTTTTGGTAACGCGTCTATTAAATCGATGCTTGGTTTACAAACACAAAAAACATCTGTGTTAGCAACGCAAGCTAACTTGCAAAGCGTTATTAACCAATTAAGTACTGAAGTTGAAAACCTTAAAGATTACAACGATCCACAAGGTGTATATGCACGTTGTTTAGTGTGTAATGTTGCACAATAAAAGTGCATAGCTTTACCTAATCAGCTGTATTTAAAGTTACTTAACGTTATACTAAGCCCAGTTTTTTTACTGGGCTTTTTTTATGAAACGTAAACGCATTTATATCGCTTATACTGGCGGTACTATAGGTATGAAAAAATCGAGTCGAGGTTATATTCCTGCTGAAGGTTTTTTAACAGAAACCGTAGTGAACAACGCAGAGTTTAACCGTGATGAAATGCCTTTGTTTGATATTCACGAATACTGCCCTCTTATAGATTCTTCAGATATGTCTCCTGAGCATTGGCAACTTATTGCTGATGACATTAAAGATAAATACCAAGATTATGATGGTTTTGTTGTGCTTCATGGCACCGATACAATGGCGTATACAGCCTCAGCACTATCGTTTATGTTCGAAAACCTAACTAAACCTGTGATTGTAACTGGCTCACAAATTCCGCTTTCTCAATTACGCTCAGATGGTCAAGTAAACCTTCTGAATGCAATGTATTTAGCGGCAAATTATCCAATTGCAGAAGTAAGTCTATTTTTTAATAACCAACTGTTTAGAGGTAACAGAGCAACTAAAGCCCACGCCGATGGATTTAATGCATTTGCGTCGCCTAATCTTGATCCCTTAGCGTTATCGGGTATTAGTATTCAACTTATTAAAGGCCAACTTAGTCCTTATGTTGAAAATGAGCTGCAAGTTACTCCTATTACACCTCAACCCATTGGTGTGCTTTATTTATACCCTGGTATTAGTCAAGAAGTGGTTAAAAGCTTAGTTAATGGCAATATTAAAGCCTTGGTGTTGCTTAGTTTTGGTGTAGGTAATGCACCGCAAGATCCTAACTTTTTATCAATACTTGAAGAAGCAAGTAAACGTGGCGTCGTTATTGTTAATTTAACCCAGTGCTTAAAAGGCCATGTAAATATGGGCGGCTATGCAACGGGTAATGCACTGTTAAATATTGGTGTTATTAGTGGATACGATATGACCCTTGAAGCGTGTTTAACTAAATTACATTATTTATTTAGCCAAAAGCTAGAAGTAGAGACGATTCGTCATTTAATGCAAGACAATTTACGTGGTGAATTAAGCCGTTAAATCTCACCGCGCCTAAAATACAAAAGGCACGCTAAATAGCGTGCCTTTATCGTTTTAAACAACTGTTTATTACCTAACTTTAGCGTCGATATCTACTAAGTCAGTTAAATGGCATGTTTCACCGCTATGGGTTTTAACGCCGTGCTCACCAAAGTAATCACGCTGGGCTTGAACTAAATGCCCATTACTCGGTGTGGTTAATGTTGCTAAATACGTTTGTGTAGCACCCAATACAGGGAATGCTAAACCAGTCATTATTGCTTGTCCGGTAATTTTGCGCAAAGAGTTAGACTCTTTCTCAAGGGTATCAATAAATTCAACACCTTGTGCAACGCTATCAAGGTAGTCAGCACGAATAATACAACCAGCACGCCACGTTTGAAGCGTTTTAGATAAATCAACTTTCCACTGATGAGTACGTGATGCACCTTTAATTAACGCTAAACCTTGGCGATACGCTAGTAAACTTGCAAGTAAGAACGCTTCTTTTAGCTCTTCTAAATCAATTTCAACATTGTTAGTTGATTTAGATGCATACGTCATCTCTTGTGCAGCCGTTGTATTACATGCATTAGTTAAATGACGAGCTTGTACAGCAGCAACAAGTGAAGGAACTGCAATACCAAGTTCTAGTGCATTTTGCGCAGTCCAAAGACCAGTACCTTTAGCGCCAACTTTATTATCAATTAAGTCCGCAAGCGGTACATTATTATGATTTTCAAGTGACAATATGTGGCTAGAAATAGACAGTAAGTAGCTATTTAATTGACCTTCTGACCAGTCATTAAATATCTCAGCCACTTCTTTTGGAGAACGATTAGTGCCTAAACGAAGTAATTGGTACACTTCTGCAATAAGTTGCATAAGTGCGTATTCAATACCGTTGTGAACCATTTTTACAAAATGACCACTTGCTGATTGACCAACACGTGCAAAACACGAGTCGCCATTATAGCTAGCAGCTACTTTTTCAAACCATGGCTCAATACGTTCCCAACCACCCTCAGAACCACTTGCCATCATTGCAGGACCATGGCGAGCGCCTTCTGCACCGCCAGAAATTCCCATAGTGGCAAATTCAAATTTATTTTGGTATTTAAGTTTACGCGTTATACCGTCTTTATAATTACTATTACCGCAATCGACAATCATATCGTCACAGTTAACGCCGGCCTCTACAAGTTCATTACAAACTGTATCAACTAACTCACCAGCAGGAACAAGTAATAAAATAGAACGAGGTGCCTCTAAACGCCTTACCATGTCTCTTAAATCAGAGACAATGTGAAGCCTATCAGCCATGCCTTGAGATTTAGCACAACTTAGTAACTCTTCACCCGCATGTGGGTTTTTGTCATAAGCGACTAGCGTTATCCCTTTTTCAATCAAGTTTAGGGCAAGATTTTTTCCCATAACGCCTAACCCTACTAATGCAACTTGCATCTAGTGTCCTCCTCGGTAACAACTATTTGGTTAGAAAATTCAGTGTATAAATTAAATAATACCGCGTGCATTATACCCATACAGTCATAAAATACTAATTATGAGTCAATACAACATGCTTTTTTATTACAGATAAATAAGCTACGTAATTATATCAAACATCAATGGTCTCGGGGTGACTAAAAGCAAAGCTAATTGAAATTAAGATCATTGACGCATTCTGACACCGGTGTCATAATGATGACACAATAGTTTTGTATAAAATAGTGGCAAACCTTTGAAGTTTGCACATAACTAAAATATTTTATTCTAATATAGATATTTTAAGTCAACAAAATAACGTCAACATGCTTTCACCAAGCAAACAGGAGAAATTGATGCTAAGACGCACGAAAATAGTCGCTACCCTTGGACCTGCTACCGATAGAGATAACAACTTAGAAAAAATTATTATCGCTGGGGCTAATGTAGTACGTTTAAACTTCTCACATGGTGTTGCCCAAGATCATAAAGACCGTGCACAAGCTGTACGCGATATTGCAAAAAGATTAGGCAAGCATATTGCTATCCTTGCTGACCTTCAAGGCCCTAAAATCCGCGTTTCTACTTTTAAAGAAGGTAAAGTAACGCTTGCTGTGGGTGCAAAATTTACCCTTGATGCAAAAATGGAAAAAGGCGAAGGCGACATAAACTCTGTAGGTATCGATTATAAAGAATTACCTAACGATGTAAGCCCTAACGATTTACTACTTCTAAATGACGGCCTTATTCAATTAAGTGTTGATGAAGTAGCTGGGCATTTAGTGCATTGTACAGTCACTGTTGGCGGTGTTTTATCTAACAATAAAGGTATTAACCGTTTAGGTGGTGGCTTAACTGCTCCAGCATTTACTGAAAAAGACAAAGAAGATTTAATAACTGCCGCTGAAATTGACGTAGATTACATTGCCGTATCATTCCCACGTAGTGGCGACGATATGCGCTACGTACGCTCACTTGCTGAAGCGGCTGGTTCAAAAGCACAGTTACTTGCTAAAATTGAACGTGCTGAAGCCGTTGAAACCCAAGAAGCTGTTGATGACATCATTTTAGCGTCTGACGCTGTAATGGTTGCTCGTGGTGATTTAGGTGTTGAAATTGGTGATGCTGCTCTTATGGGCAAGCAAAAACTAATTATTCGTCGTGCTCGTTCATTAAACCGTACTGTAGTAACAGCAACGCAAATGATGGAATCGATGATCGATAACCCTATGCCTACACGTGCAGAAGTTATGGATGTTGCAAATGCTGTTCTTGATGGAACAGATGCTGTAATGCTTTCAGCTGAAACAGCTGCAGGTGATTATCCTGAAGAAACAGTTGCGACTATGGCACGCGTTTGTTTAGGTGCTGAATCGCAAAAAGAAACGCACGTTTCTAAACACCGTTTAGATAGTCGCTTTTCTAACAATGCTGAATCAATTGCGCTTTCTGCTATGTATGCAGCTAATCACTTAGATTCTGTTAAAGCAATCATCACACTCACTGAATCTGGTAGTACGGCTAAATTAATGTCGCGTATCAGCTCAGGCTTACCAATCTACTCGCTTTCACGTCATGCCAGTACATTAGGTCAAACAGCACTTTATCGTGGTGTTTACCCAGTATTTTTTGATTCTACAAAAACTGAAAAAGACGGTATGGTAAAAGCCGCGCTTGATACTTTAGTTTCTCAAGGGTCTTTACAGTCTGGCGATACAGTAATTATTACTCACGGTGACTCAATGGAAACTGTGGGTGCAACTAACACAATGAAAATTGTAACTGTTGCGTAATTAAACGCCGAATATAAAAAATGCGAGCTTAGCTCTAATGCCGATCATTTAAGAATTAGTTAATAGCACTTGAACGATCTTCTAGGTATGTAAGAATCCGAATTCTTTTGTAGAATTCGGATTTTTTTATGCAACTTTCTAATGCTCTCGATATTATTAACAACATCAAACCTAATGACGTTGAAACACTCGCAGACTTACTCCCTTTATCTCTTATCGAAGAAGCCTATGCACTGACCGAAACCGTTACACTACGAAAAAGAAAACTAACCCTAGAATCGATGGCTTGGTTGTTGATCGGGATGGTTATTTATAATGACAAATCGATGGCCGATGTCGTTAATATGCTCGACATTGTTGACCGCGAGGGTAAGCCATTTGTTGCGCCAAGTGCTTTAACTCAGCGTCGTAAAAACCTAGGTGAAGCCGCCATGAAAGCC